>NZ_JAMTCC010000024.1:0-83028 GCF_025370265.1 Shewanella septentrionalis
TTATAGAGATGAATGGATATGTATTTAATATAAAATATAAGCGAGATAGCTAGAGGGAAAAATGTGACAAATGCCTATTAAACAAAGTTAAATGCTATTTATATATGACTTCGACGACTATAGTACGCCTCTTTTTTTTGGGGGGGGTAAAATGTCAGCATCAAATTATTTTTCATCAGTTAAAGTATTTCAATTAATCATGGCTACAATGCTCATGCTTAGTACATCTTTAGCTTGTGCTAAAAATGACGATAGGGATGATATTACGTTAGGTCGCAACATTTTGCTTGGCATAGGTGAACATGCAGCAACTATCCCATTAATCATATGCAGACAAGCAAAAGAAATTAGTATTAAAGCAGAGCGTGATGTGTTTATCGAACGTGTAGTGGTCACTTATGGTGATGAAAAAACTCGTACTATCAACTTTGACACTGATATTGGGAAAGACAAATCCAGTAAATGGAAATCGCTTGGCTCGCGACGTTGTGTAAAGAAAATTGAAGTCTATGGCAATTCAAACCGCAGTAAAGCGGGAATTAAAGTCATGGGGCGAAAATAAATTTTTTGATGATATGAACTTCTACTCCTTATGAGGCTTAGCTTGAATATTTTCCGCTTGTTGTGCATGTTTGGATTCATGATTGTGAATCTAAGTGGTTGTATCACTTTCCCAACCGATGAATCTTTGCATGTTAAAATATTATGGGATAATCCTTTGGCCGTTAACTCTTGTACACACAAAGGAACGATTATTGGTTCACAGGGGCATTTTTATGACTATTGGCTTCATAGCGATAAAGATATGGTTTGGGGTACATTAAATGAAATGCGTATCAAAGCCCACCAATTGAATGCTGATACTGTGTACCTTTATGAGCATTTTAGTTTTTTAAGTTCTGTTACCTTGATAGGTAATGCCTACGATTGTTCACAGCTCCCCATTTTGGGAATCACATCAGTTGCTCCAGCTAATAATTAAAATGGATCGATACCAGTATCAGCAAGCACTTATGGCAGAGACAAGTAAAATATCACTGCGGCAAAGCTGTTCTGCCGCCTGATCAGCATGCGCATTCAGCTCAATACCAAGGTGTTGAACTGCACGATTTATGATTTGAATTGATACAACGTGAGTCAGACTTGCCTAGTCTGGTTCTTTTATTAAATCCCGCCATTTTGCGCTGGCTAAAGGCTAACGCGTATTTGCCGTAAAACTTGTTAGAACACCTTTGGTCAATCGCAAATTGACGGATGAGTTGCCTAAAAATCTCATCTATTAACCTTGCATTTAGCGCATTATTTGATTATTTGATTGTTTGAAACTGGATAGGTTTACAGCCGTATTAAAACCGAATGGGTTTTGAGTGTTTTTAAACTCATTAATTTACGCGTTTTGTCAGCCTAACATTAACAACATTCTTAAAAATCATTTGAACATACTTTCCCCAAATTAGTTAATAGGTTTTGAAAGCGCACATGCAGCACTAGTAAAATGTTAAGCTGTAGGCACAGTTCCTCCGTCAATTACAAACTCTGCACCAGTAATAGATGCCGCGCGTGGAGATGCAAGAAAAGCGATTAGATTTGCTACTTCCTCAGGTTTTGACGGTCGCCCAAGCGGAATGCCACCAAGTGATTCCATAATGATTTGCTTGCCGCCCTCGTAATCGGTGTCTGCTTGCTGGGCAAGCCGTTCGGCTAAGGCCACAGATGCCTCTGTTTCAACCCATCCTGGCGACACGCGGACAACCCGAACGCCTTTTGGTGAGACTTCTTTAGACAAACTTTTGCTATATGTTGACAGTGCTGCTTTAGCGGCAGCATAGGCCGTGGTTGACTCTGGTAAAGGAAGTGTATGTTGAATGGACGTAACATGAATAATAACACCTTCCCCTTGCTCCAGCATGGCGGGTAACAATAAGCGGTCTAAACGAACTGCGGGAAAAAGATTGAGATTTAACTCATGTTGCCATACGTCTTCGCTAAGCGCCGCAAAACCACCTGCAGGTGCAGAAGAACCGCCCAAAACATGGACAATTACGTCTGTGCCGCCGAGACGTTTATTGACGGCATCAACAACAGTATTACACCCTTGTGTTGTTGTAAGATCTGCGGCGACAAATAGCTCTTCGGGAAATGAGGCTGGACGGGTTCGAGCTGTCGCAAGTACGTTCGCGCCACTGTCTCTAAACAGCTTCACAACAGCATTACCTATTCCTTTCGTACCGGCAGTCACCAACACTTTTTTGTCTTTTAGATCTAAATCCATAACCATTATGAGATCTCCAGTGATTGAATTTTTCCGTCGTTAAGTACAAAGACATATTTCAGTTGTATTGGGCTGCCTGTAAAATTGCCGCTGACTTCTGCAACTACGATTTCTTGGTGACCATTTTTGGCAATACTTATAGGCTTTGAGTTGAATTGGTACTTTTTCCGAGTTTCTTGTAACCACGACTCAATAGCCGCGAGACCCTGATAAGTGCCACCCTCATCATGTACAGTCGCGCTCTGTGTGAAACAATCATTTACCCGAGCAGTCTCTATGCCATTGCTGATATTAAAATAATTGTCGAGGGATTCAGCTAACTGAATTTTCATTTATGATTCTCCGGTGCAATATTGTTTAACAGGAAGTTTCTGCTTACGATTACAAATAATCAAGAACGCACCAAAAAGTAAGTCACATACCTATGAGAAAGATTTATACGCCTGCTAGTGCAGCGGCTGAAGCGCTTGAAGCAATTAAATTACTAGATGGGCGTTGGAAACTGATTATCCTTTTCCATTTGTTTGACGGAAAAGTGCAACGGTATTCTGATTTCGAGAAGCTTATCCCTGGCATCTCGCAAAAGATGCTTGCCCAGCAGTTGAGAAAGCTGGAGACGGACGGGATTGTGCATCGCACAGTATATCCTCAGGTGCCACCTAAGGTTGAATATCGGCTAACTGAATGGGGGCAGGCTCTGTGTCCTGCTTTGGATGCGCTTTTAAATTGGGCGGAGCAGAAAGGGCCCCTTGGTGAACATGCTTAACAAACCGTTGCACCGGACGAGCCGGTGAACGGAGCGTTAGCTACCCAATAACTCACTTGGTTTGAAAGGTTATGTATGAGTGACAAGAAAACATCTAATGAGCAATTAACTAGCCTAAAAATCTTTGGCTCTATTGCCCCAAAATTCTCGCAATTAAGTGATGATGGGCTTTTTGCCGATGCATGGGAAAGAGTGGAACTATCAAAACGGGACCGCAGTTTAATTACCATAGTCGCTCTAATTTAAATGTACCGTTTGGAGCAATTACCTTTTAACCTAATGCGCGCACTCAATAACGGTTTAACAAAAGAAGAGCTTGTTGAGGCGACCACTCATTTAGCGTTTTATGCTGGTTGGCTGCGGTAGCATCCGCTTTAAATTAATAGAAAATTTAACTATTACTGAATAAGGAATCATTATGCCATATGTCCGCATTTCACTTCTTAAGGGTAAAGACCCCGAGTATATAAAAAATCTATCTGACGGCATCCATCAGTCTTTAGTCTATTCTTTCGAAGTGCCATTAGATGATCGCTTTCAGGTAATCCATCAACATGAGCCTTATGAGTTAATTTTTGATAGGAATTACATGGGAGGGCCTCGCTCAGAAAACTATGTACTTATTTGCATTACGGCGGGTCGCTTGCGAAGCACAAAAGTCAAACAGGCTTTTTATATGAATCTTGTGGAGCGGCTTAATACCCTAATAGGTATAAGACCTGAGGACGTTATGGTCGTTATAAATACCACTCAAGCAGATGAATGGTCTTTTGGTAGTGGTAATTCAATTGTGCCACTAGCCTAATCACTGGTCTCATGTAAGAAAAGCTATAGCTAACAAGTTACATCATTACGCCGCCAATCGTGGGACGCTCGTAAACTCGGGCCCATGCGCGCGGCGTTATAAACAACAAGGAGAGTTTAGTTGAATATTGGAGTTAGTAGCCAAACATATCAATGGTTTAGCCATTATTTGCAATGAAACCGTGAGCAAGTGGTGAAAGCCATTTTTTACTGGCTTTGCTAATGATTACGCATTAACACCTCGTCGGTGAGGGGTATACCCAAATTATCTTGGTATGATGTTGTTATTAATAAGTTACTCAGCAATAACCGTAATACTTCAGTTTGGTTCGAAGCTTCGTTCATGCGGCCTAGATAATCCCAAGATCTCCTTAAAAAGTTGGGAGCACTCAAATCCATGCAACAGCAACCTTAAAAGAGTATGCAACGGCATTTTTTTGATGCTTTTGTGTTAATTTTTCCGCTCGAAAAGCTAAGAGGAATTGCGAGATTTTGAGCTGTCTTGTGTGAGTTCCAAGCGCTCAAGCTCCACTCGACACCACACTTTGGGACACTTCCGAGTTACTACGAGATGGAGAGCCTTCTTTTTCAGATAAATTTTTCTACTCCAAACCACACTAGTCGCCTACAAATAGCAGATCAAATTCACTAACCCACTACAACCTTGTTTGTAAAACAGTAACTGCGACAAATGGCTCTCTAGCAATTTAATTTGCTTACTCACTGCTCCGTGAGTGATATGAAGTCTTTCTGCTGCCTTACTGTAACTCGATGACTCTGCCGTAATATGAAATACATAGAATGCTTTTAAATGTCTCATCTGTGACTTTTTCTCACATCTGAAGATCCCGAAAGATCGATGTTAGGCGAGTTATAAATGAAATGAGTTTTGAGTGATGCAACATCACTCAAGCTCACAATCGACCAATATAATTCAAAATGTTAGTTTTTTTCGATTTATTCCAGAGTCCTAGCACCCTCAATATTTATCATCTCGTTAATACAAATTTTAAACGGATGTTAAAAGTATGATGCGAATCAAATAATAATCATTCTCATTAATGTATTGTGGCACCACTTTCTATTTTACGGAGAAACGAGAGTGAAACCTACTTATCTGGCCACCATTTTAGCCATGCTACTCAGCCCACAACTGGTGGTCGCTGAAGAAGTTGATAGCGCTGAAACAGCAAATATTGAACGTATGAGTGTTATCGGAGTAAGGCAGCGGCTAGAACAAGCGGGAACACTAGCCAATACGATAATGAAAACTGAGGTCATTAACGCAACCACGATTGAAAACAAAAACGCTGTTAATTTATCAGAAGCTATAGATAATTCGCCAGGCGTCAAGGTTTCTAACGAATGCTCAATGTGTGGCGTTAAACGCATTATGCTTAACGGCATGAAAGGGGAGCAAACTACGATTTTAGTCGATGGTTTACCTGTGCATACCATGATCTCGGGCTACTATGCCGTAGATGCTATCCCTACCACAGGGATAGAACGTATTGAAGTCGCCAGAGGTGCGGGCGCGTCATTAATTGCCCCTGAGGCTATTGGCGGTACCATAAATATTATCAGTTACGAACCTACGGAAAACGGCGCAGAACTCGATGTATCAGCGGGTGAAAATGGTTACCGAAAACTGGGTTTTCTAGGAAAGGGGGTAAGTGAGGATGGCAGTACCCGTGCCACTTTAGTAGCTCAATATGATGATAGGGATCAGTTTGATGCCGATAATAACAAGGTCAACGAAGCACCACTGCAGGAGAACCGCAGCCTGACTGCCAGAGTGTCGCAGGATGTCACAGATACCGACAATCTCGTGCTACGTCTTGCCAATATTCAATCAGAGATTTTTGGGGGACCTATGTTAGGGAGTACCTTTGCTGATGGCACAGCATCAAGCATTGGTAATGTATTGTCCGGTTTTGACGATCAATTTAGCGAGCCTCAACAACTGTTTGAAGATGGCGATGTTCGCAAACCGTTTACTGGCAAAACATGGGAAACCACCGAATGGATCAAAACTGAGCGTAACGAGGCCTCATTAGCTTGGCTTAAAGAATTTAGTAATGACTGGAATATGCATTTGGCTACAAGCTATGCAGAACATAAACAAGATTCATTCTATGAAGGATTTGACTATACCGCTGAAGACAAAATGTGGTTCTTTGATGCTCGTTTTAACTACCTACTAAGCGAAAACCAACTACTTACCTTTGGTGCCGATTTACGCACAGAGGAAATGCGCTCTCATTCTAGAACTGGCAGTGCGAATCCAGATTATGCATCTGACTCCTTTGATTATGATGTGAAGGGCATTTATCTACAGGATACGTGGCAAGCAACTGACGCTCTCGAAGTCGCCATGGCCCTTCGTTACGATACGATCACCGCCGATTTTACCGATCCTAAAAAACCGGGTACCGAACTCGATGAATCTATTCTATCCCCACGGCTTGATATACGCCTGCGCCACAATGATGAATGGACATCACGCGTCTCAGCTGGGCGAGGTTATCGAGCCCCGCTTTCCTTCTTTGAGACCGATCATGGCATATTAGACGGTTCCCTTGGTTTTAATATAGATATTGATGAACTGGAACGCTCTAACTCAGCCAGTTATGCGTTAAGTTATGAGGGTGAGAAACTCACCTCTACAGCCTCTATCGCATGGACAGAAGTGGAGCATCTTGCGGCATTAACGACTAATGACCATGGTATTCCATTGCTGACTCAGCTCGACGAAAAAGCAACAGTAATCACCAGTGATATCACATTTGGTTACCGCTTAACCGAGGATATGACATTAAGTCTAACGGCTGAACATTTCGATTATGACTCAGTATTCAAATCATCGTATGCCGTTGCCCCAATTGAGGAAAGGGTAACACTCTCTTTAGATTGGGATGTAAACGACTGGGAGTTCTTCGCTAATCTTGTCTGGGTAGGTAGTCGTGATTTATCTGAATATGGCTACGATGGTTACAACCGCTTAGATGCTAATGGTCAAGTCGATCTCGATTCTAAAAAGACCACTGATGCGCCTGCTTACCTCACCCTCGACTTACGTGTTAGCTATGAGATAAACGAATATATGTCTCTTTATAGTGGTGTCAGTAATTTATTTGATTACACTCAAGCTGGCGATGAAGAAACACCGCTGTTTTACGATGCTGAAGGTGCCTTTGACGTAGGCTATATCTACGGTCCGCTGCGTGGGAGAGAAATCTACGCAGGCATGAAGTTAACCTTCTGATGTTACGTCAAATCGTATTAGTTTTAGTTTGCTGCGCTATGCCTCTACAGGCGGCGCAGCTTACTCGCGACTATCAGTTTCAAGCCCTGCGAAGCCAAAAACTGACCAACCTCTCGCATCTTGAAGGCCAACCGACTGCAATCATGTTTTTTGAGCCTGAATGCCCTTGGTGTATCAAACAATCTGTGGTGCTCAAAAAAATACATAAAGATTGCAGTCAATCTATTCACCCCGTCGCCTTGGGCGTTAATGGTGATAACTTAACACTAAAGCGCGCTTTATTTCGGCTTGATTTTCCCTTTGAAGCCTACCGCGCACCGCCTAAATTACTCAAAGAAATGGGAGGTATACCTGCGACTCCGATCTTACTTTTATTAAATGCAAACGGGGAGTTAGTGAAGGGATATCGCGGCTTTACTAGTGAAGGTGAGCTAAAAGCGCAACTTTGTCCTACGGCTTAAATCATAGCTTCGTAAATAAGGAGAACACTCATATTTGTAGCAGTATGATTGCCAACTGAAGCGATTAAACATTGATTAGTGTGAGACGTTATTGCTTTACCATATATTTCTTATGAGTGTGCCCCCAATCATAATGTACTTTAACTCCAAATTTTTCCCATGAATTACTCTAAGTGAGATTGTTTCAGTGAGTCAGACTTACCTAGAGTGATTCACGTATAGAATCCCGCCATTGTGAACTGCGACCACCACACGACTCACTTCGGGACAGAAGTGATTTAAAGCAACCTGTCGGATCTAACGTCATCGTGATTTGAATATTGATAAGTTAAGTCTAGACTAATCTAGTTCAATTGTGCGTTCAGTTTTACTTATTCTTAGACTGCTCTCTTCACCTGTAGACTTTTTACCCGATCAGGTAACGCCTCATTGCCAGTAGTTCGTTTGGTTCGACGTGCTATTGGACCGCACTATCTTCACCTGCAGACCTGTTACCTAATCCCAATGTACATCATAGTTGTGGGCAGTAATACGCTAATGCCGGTGGTCGATGATGGCCGGTTCCTAAGAGTGTTGTGGTCCTATGATCCTTCTGTGTTTACCGGCAGGTGTGTCCGCTAATCTCACGCCGGCAAATCGTTTGTTCAGATAAGGGATGGATAGGACAGATATAGACGTGCCGTGTGACGGTGGCGAGTGAGAATAGCGCACGTTTTCTCAGCCTAGTTTGTTTCTTAAATGTTGTATTTCGATAGAGGTATTACACCATTATGGTTCGCTAGTGTTTCGATGCGGCCTAGATAATCCCTAGATAGCCTCAAAAAGTTAGGAGCACTCAAACCCATGTGGCAGTAAGACTACAGGCATATCGTTGCATCAACCCTACAGGAGGATGCAACGACTCGCTTTTGTTGCTTTTGTGTTAACGCCTGAGGGCGTGAAGAGTTGGGCAAAATGCGAGGTTTTTGGCTGTTTTGGGTGAATTGATGGCGCCCAAATGGATCCTTCTATTCGGCTCACGGTTTCGGTCGTTGCCTCATCCTGCTTGGGTGCTATCCGCTCGCCGTTTTTGGTCATTAAAAGCAGGCAAAGTGGGATGATCTGCACACTGTTTCTGAGTGATTGAACGCGTTTTTAGGCTCATGCTGCCTCAACTCGAATTGTTATTGATATGTTTCAATTCAATGGGTGTTATTCAGTGTGTTGCACCAATATGGTTCAACCGTTTTTCGATGCGGCCTAGATAATCCCTAGATAGCCTCAAAAAGTTGGGAGCACTCTAGCCCATGCAGCAGTAGGGCTACAGACGAGTCATTGCATCAACCCTAGTGGAGGATGCAATAGCGTGCATTTGTTTCTTTAATGTTAATTGTTGGCGATGGGGTGAAGAGGCTAAAAGCCAAGGTTTTAGACGGTTTTAGGTGAACAGTAGCTGTCTAGGCCTAGGCTTACTTTAGCCGAGTGCCAGGCTCGTTCTCTTTACCTATATTAGTCATCCTGCATGTATAGGAATGGAGCGATGATCATGTGCAATTATGATGAATTTAGATTTTCAGATGGGCGGATTTTGTGCCTCGCCGATGCTCACGGTTTGATTGAAGCCGAACGCGACACCTTATGGTGACGAGAATCACTATCAACTCGATGTGGATGCGAACCATTATCATCACGGGTCCTTCTGGCGCGGTTGATTGCGGGGGCAGTGACGCGCAGTGCTTCACTACATATGAGGATTTTAGAGGGCTTGGTTGTTGTTTTATTAGCGGGCTTTTAAGGGACGTTCATAATTTTGAACGCTATATATGGCGTTGATTTTATTTGCTTATTACTCTAATTTTCTCAGAAGTTAAAAAAAAAGGTGTGCTCGGATATACCAACTTCAACAGATCGATTTTGTGATCCTTTGATCTTTGCTTTATGCGCCAATGTTATATCTCCATTTTTTACTTCGCAGGATGAGGTAGTGGCGATATAAGTGGAGCAAAGAGGGCTAAACCACCTTCTTAGGAAGGTGGTTTATTTCAATTTGGCTTATTTTTTAAAGAATGCTTCGTTTGTACCGTATGGGCCTAGGTTAAGATCACGTTTACGAATGGCATCAACACGATCAAAGGCTTCTTCAGCCACTCTCAAGTTTTTCACATCTTTGCGCCAATAGTATTTAAAACCATCAAAATGAGCATTATTCGGATACCAATAGAACACGCCTAAACCCTCTTTGTTTAAAATTGGCGTGTTGTGGATATGAGCCCCAGGTATGTAGAAGTATTGACCTTTAGCTAGGGTTTCAAATTTATTGTTTGCTAATGTTTTACTTGTGCCATTTACGACGTAATAACACTCAGGTTGGCCATGAAAGTGCGGCTCATGATCTGACTTGCCACCATTAGTAATACCGATAACAACTGGGCTGTCAGACAATTCTTTCCAAATATAGCCAACGGGAGAGTTTTTAGGGTCGCAGTTTTTTGCTTCTAGGACATTGCCATTATCATCCAAGGTTTTACAGAAACGTTGATCCGCGGCGATGCTGTCGTTGGGTTTAATGGTATTAAAATCGATTTTGCCTGCTTCCCAATCAGTAATATAAGCTTCAATTTCTGGGTTACGACATTGCTCAGGCATAGTATCTTGTGGGACATAAGGAGTACTGTCCGCTGGCACCGGTGTCATTTGTTGGTATGGAAGTTGTGCATGGTTACATTGTGGGCCTTGCGCCATAGCTGCCGTTGATGCAAATGCGGCGATTCCAAAAAGCATTTTTAATTTCATCATTATCTATCCTATTGTCTTAATTTTTAAAATGGCGGTATTGTGTTGGTATTATTGTTCTGTCACTAACAATAAAGAGATTGGTCTATCGCAAAGGTGAAATGGATCACGTCATGTTTTCAGTGGCAAACTTATTCGTGACTCTGCTCGCGAATAATCTTATCTGCGACCCTAGCATTAGAAATGGAATTGCAGACTGACTTGTGCATAGTTGGAGGCTCCCTGAGTTGTCCTTGGCTGGGATACTGTGGGCACAAGAGAAGTGATATTGTCTTGCATTTGATAACGACCTATTTCAGCGCCTAAAGTGAGTGATTGGGTTAAATTGGTGAATAAGTTAACCCCAAAATGACTGCGATCTGTTTGTTCTACTTTTGTGGATGTGTGCCCATAAAAGATACTTGAACGTGTGTGTTGGGTCCAAAAGTGCCTATAGGCGAACATGACGGATAAAGAATTTTCTAATTGCCCATCTGTGATATCTCTAGCTGCATCGGTTCCTACATAGCGCCCTAAATGACCATAGTGCAATTGAATACGAAGATCATCTTTCCCTATGGAATGTATTTTTGCCGCTATTGATGTACCACCACCCCATTGGGCTGTATCGGCGGAGTCTAAATATCTTAGTAAACCTGATATCGACACATTACCCCAGTCACCCGATTGGTTGTAACGAACGATCATGTCTGGCAGATAATCATGGTTGGTATCAATCCATAGCGGTTCTGTTGACGTGAGTGCTGTGGCGAATTTAGTTTGTGCACTTGCTTGTTCTGGTGCTTGAGTTCCGTAGGTGTAGGGGTTTTCTAGGGCAAACTGCCAATGGGTTGTGTCATAACGTACCAGCGCTTGTCTTATCATGGCTTGACCAACTAATGGCCCGCCTAAATCGGCCGTTTCAGCAAAGGTGCTGGTATTGACTAAGGTGGACCAAGTTTGCCCAGCCGTTACGCCTTGGTAGGATATAAATGCGTGCCTTAGGCGGGGGCTGTAGGAATTGGAGATGATCGGATTCCCCTGCGCCGAGCCAACAAAGTCGATTTCAGCAAAGGCTTGAACTTCATTTGAGGTGATCGTCATATTTACGCGACTTTCTTGCGCACTGAATTGAGTACGTTTAGTGTTATCAGCGAAAGAACCTCCACCTGTCCAACTGTCTTGAAACTTCAGATTACCTTCAACATAACGTGCGTTTGCCTTAATAAATCCCCCCATTTGTAACTCTGTTCCATAGAGTGGTGAAAACGGAATAAAAAATAGGGATAAGGCGAGTAAAGTGTGTTGCTTCATGGTTGGCTAAATCACATTGAAAAATAAAAAATGCCCTAATAAATAGGGCATAAAAAGAACGGTCGATCAAAACGGCAGGAACGTCCTGATCGACTTGATTATTACAAACAAGAGTTAGAATGGAGAGTTAGAAATAATAGCCAAAGTTGATGTTAATGCGTTTATCCCAATCATTACCGACTTCAGGTAATCCAACATGGTCGTTATTGGCGGTAGAGAAGGTCATATTTTTACCCATAACAAAGTCGATCATTGTGTAGGTAGGGCCTGCAGAAATCGCCATACCAGTGACGTTTTGCATACTGTTATCGTAGCTATCATCATCAACATCTGGCGTCATTAAACCAAAGTCGTTGTAGAACTTAATGCTACCCCAATCTGTGTTTACGGTTTTGGCAATGTTGATGTTATAGGCTTGGCCCTTAGAGGCAATTTCATACTGCCAGCTTACTACTGACACCCCAATTTTATTGGAGTCGATAGCATCTGCAGCATCGTATTCATATTGCATGGCTTGCATTTGTAAATTCCAGCCTTTGTAACTGCTGTCTAAATGCAATGCTACGGCATAGCGATCGCCATTGTTGCCCGTCTCGCTGTTGTAGATTTGGCCATACTGCACAGAGCCACCAAAGGTAGTCGAGCCGCCTTCGTATTCTGTTGTATAAGTTTGGCGCACGTTTAACTGGTTAGTCTCTTCATTGTGATACTCAGTGCCATTGATGGTACCGGTATACAAATCGGTCGAATAACGCTTGTTCTCGGTCGCACCATATTCAGCATTTTTGTAAAAGGCTAAATCAGTATGCCAGCCATTTTTTTCGTAAGTGGCTTTAAGACCGATATCATGATCATCCTCAAAACCTAAGTAGTAAGGTAGACCAAACCACCAACTGTTAGAAATAAACTCGCGATTACCAAAGGGTACCTTGTTGATACCAAATTGCAGTTGCCAGTCTGGATCAATGTTGTAGTAACCATAACCGTACTTGATATAGTTAGTGCCTGAAGTAAAACGGTATTCTGCGGCTAAACCGAAGTCGCCTTTTTTACCATCAAATTTAATTGCGGCCATATCAAAATTAAAATCGCCGCCTTTGTCTTTTGAGGCTTGGTCATAATCTTTATAACCATAGTTAACACGCACTGCACCGCCAACGTTAATACCATCTTCTTGTTGTTCTGCAGCAAAAGCGGCTGAACTCGACATGGCGATTGCAGTTGCAACCATGGACAGCATAAACCGAGTGGATTGTTTCATCATCGTTACCTTTTATTTTAGTATTTGAATTTTAATAATTAATTTACATTTCTTTGAACCAAGTACGGTGGCATTCAGCACAAACGGGGGCCTTTTTTTCGTGTTCAGCGTGGCAGGCTAAGCAGCTTGCACCTTCGTTGTAGTGCAACGATTTGTGCGGATGAGCCTCTGGGATCGGTAGCTTTTTCTCGTCAACGGGGATACTGGTTATGTCACCGTGACACTCAACGCATGCAGCGTCGGTAGCATTTTGCTTACCTGAACCTTGGTGACAGCTTTTACAGCCTTCTTGATAGAGAGACTCATGATTTACTCGGCCTTGAGTGCTGCCTTTCATTTTGACCAGCTCTCCGGCGTTTACATTGCCAGCAAATACGAATCCAATAAGGAGTGTGAGTAGTAATTTATTCATAATATTTAAGCCTGCATGTCAGATTTGATGGTTTCAGATACGATAATTCCCATCGTCAAGCACTCTAGGCATGCCGTTGAACTTAAACGTGTTCCACCATGTGTACCACCGGTCGCTTCACCAACTGCATACAGTTTCTTAATTGTCGTTAACGATTGACTGTGCATAACACGGGCACCTAAATCGGTTTTTAATCCTCCCATGCAGTAATGCACTTTTGGCCAGATCCGCGAGACGATAAAGGGCGGTTTCAGCTGTACAGCCGTATCCATCATGCGGCCAAAGAGTGGATCAACACCTTTAGGCACTTGTTGGTTGTACTCCGTAACGGTTTGTTTTAAATCATTTAGTGGGATATTAAACTGCTTAGCTAATTGCTCAAGGCTATCGACTTTCCAGGCAATTTGGTCACGCACGGCACGGGTGACGCGTTCATCGCCAACATGGTCATCATGATTAAAAAACACGACAGGATAAGCGGGGGAACCATCTGCATTACGGTTTTTCATTATGGCGTCAGAGCAGGTTTTTCTGTCGGCACGTTCATTCATAAACCGTTTACCATCAAGAACATTGACGGAAATGCCCTTATGGAAACCAATCGATAGTAACGCATTTGACCAACCGAAGCCGCCTTCATCAGGCGAACCCCAGTGGCCAGTTTGAATAAAGCTCATATGTATAGGCAGTGCACCGTGTGCCATGGCTGTAAGGGTGACTTCTCCAGTCGCTCCTAGCGCATTGGTGCAATCGAGTGTCTTATCAAGCGATGGATCAACCAGCTCACGCAGTTTTAAATTTCGAGAAAAACCACCGTGGGCAAGGATAACGGCCTTGTTAGCTTTGATATAGATTGTTTTGCCAGTTTTGAGATCGGGGAAACGATAATTTTGGCGAACTTTGAGGCCGATAATTTCCTGACCATCCATGATGAAATCTTCAACATAGTGTTGCAGACGATATTCAACTCCTTCTTTTTTACCCATTTCATAAAGTTTAGTGGTGATATCGCCGCCCACACCGTGTTGGGTACGAATCGCTCGTGCTTTATTATGGCCACCCACTTGCTGATTAAATCCTTCGCGAAACTTTACTCCTGCATTAATACACAGGTCATAGGCATCCAGTGCGCGATTAGCCATTTGGCGCAACATGTCAGTATTTTGCATACCGCGGCCAGAAATGATCTGATCTTTAACCAGTTCCTCTGGCGAATCATCTTGAATGCCTTGGGCTAATTGGATTGGATTTTTGGGAATGGCTAGCCAACCGCCATTAATCGCAGAGTTACCGCCAATGACTTGCATTTTTTCCAGTACAAGTACGGAACCAAGACCTTGGCGTTTAGAATTGAGTGAAGCAGATAAACCCGCGAAACCTGAACCCACGACGATAACATCGCGTGTTTCATCCCATTTTATGTTTGATGCGCACTCGTTAGCTGATGCTGCACTTGGCAGTGCGGCTGCAATACCGCCAATAGCTGCACCTGCACCCAGTTTTAAAAAGTTTCTTCTATTATGCATGTTGTTCACCCTCTACTTCAGTATGCAAGCAAGATAGAGGCTATGGGGCAGGCTAAAGGTGAACTAAGTCACGGCTTTTTTGGAGTGGCAAACTTATTCGTGAGTTATGTCTAGAATAATCTTTTTTGAAAATGAAAGTTTTTTGCAACAAAAATGTAAGTGAAGGGATTTTAATCTATGAAAAAAACTTGTTGTTGCAATGTATGCTTGAGGTAACTCACAAAGAACATAAATAAAATGCTCACTTGCGTGAGCTTCATCCCGATTAGTCATCCTTACCCTATAACAGGCATAAGTTAACAACGCATAATTCACGCTTACTTAGCGTTTTATTCGGGTTTAGTGCATGAAATGTCCTTCTGACACACTATCTATTTTAAGGTGCAATCAAATACTGGATGCAGCTGAGCTGTTGATTGAGTCGCAAGGCATCGTCTCTTTTAAGTTTTCTCAACTGGCCAAAGAAGTCGGTTGTTCTACTGGCACCTTGTACAAATTTTTTGAACGTAAAGAAGACGTTTTAGTTTGTCTGTTCCTAAGAAGTGCAACCTCTAATCACTTGCCAATTTTTATTAATAAAAATCCTGAATTAACGGCTAAAGAACGAGTATTGTTGCCAATTCTATTTACCTTTGAAACGATAAAACGCAGCAAAAGCTTTGCAACGTTACGTTCTGTTTCTGTTAATACCATGGTATGGCAACTTGCTAGTGATGAAAAAGTCGAACGCTTTAAAAAGCGCATCAATGCGTTCTGGGGCTGGTTTACTGACTCGCTCAATCTAGCAGTAGAAAAAGGGGAATTAGAGGCGACACCATTACAGGTAAAGGAGTTAGTACAGGGCATCACCTTTTATTTAACCGGGGCGTTAACTCAATTTGAGAGCCAGCTTATCGCGCCAGAATACCTTTCTAATCGTCGCGAAACCTGTTACCGACATTTGGCTAAATTGATGGGGCAATATAAGTGGAAAATGCCCTTAACCCCAGAATTATATGATTCTTTAGAGGCCAGAACGATTAAGTTCTTCGACCAACATTATCGTGATCATATGAGTTGTGCTGCATGTAGTGCGCTGTCTTGTACAAATGGTGTTGAGGGTTAACGGTGATTGAAATCAACAAAGCTCTGTTTCAGTAGACTTTATACTTGTGCCCAAATTCAACTCAGAAGTAATGGCTTCTTTTACGAATAATTTATCAAACTAGTGTGTTGCGGCTCTTCATAGCAATCTAATTTTTGATCAAACTTTATTATGCTCTTAGATAAAGTTGGTGAGACGTTGGCCTGAATAAAGTCATCAGGCTAGGTATGCCTGCAAATAATTCGTTCGCTGTTCATATTTTCAGCATGAAATATTCGTTTAAAAAAGTAGATTAGATTTGCTTGTGCTAAAAATAGTGCAAATTGTACGGTCAAATACAGTGTAAGCTATTGAATACACAGGCTGCACATTTCGCATTTGCATGTAAATGCACATAAATTATTAGGGTAATTAAAACGTGCAAAATTACATGATTTATGTTTAAATTTAGCAGGTTATGATTAAACGGTTCACTGTCATGGGGTGTCAGGGGTCGGAGGTTCGAATCCTCTCATACCGACCAAATTCCTCTTTTTATAAGAGTTAAAAAGCCTGCAAACTTAATAGTTTGCAGGCTTTTTATTTTTATGCGATTTTAAAGTTCTTATTAAGCATGCCAAAAGACTTAGGTATATGCATGGTAAAGTGTACTAGCTTGAATCATGAAAAAACATAACAAATATGGGCAGGCTGCGCGTAGCTACGGCTTTATTCCAGTGCTGAATCATCCCGAGGTTTGATTGGTAGGGGTGGGGTAATGGATAAGTTGTATAGTTAAATAGAAATTTGCTGAAAGCTTTGGGTAGTGCTTAGAAGATTCAGGAGTGGCATTTATTGGGAGTAAAAAATTAGTTGGACACATTTTTTGTTCCCATCTTATGGTTGAATAAACTGCATTAAAAAACCAAAATACCACGCCAACAATGAAGCCCAAGTATAACCCCAAACTGCCATCAATAGAGCTGCGGAAGCCAATCTTGGATGAAAAGCACTGGCGATAACCGGTGCTGATGCAGCACCACCAATATTACATTGGCTCGCGATTGCTAAGTACATAATAGGTAAGCGGAGAAGTACAGTAAAAGTAAATAGGATGACTATGTGTATAGCGAACCATATAAGACCAATACAGACATAATAGGGTGCGACACTTAGAGCGCTAATATCAAAGTTTAATCCCATTAGCATTATCATTATATAGATAATAAAAAGAGCTATATGCCGAGTTTCTTTGACTAAGACATGCCTTGCATTTGTCAGTGAAAATGATAACCCTAAAAAAGTAACAATTAGTACAGACCAAAAAAAATCAGAGGTGAGATTATATTTAAACAAGTATGGGAAGCTGTTAGCGATGCTGTTAGCAAGGAAAGACGATAAATTTTCACTAAAAAAAATCACAGTTAAAAAAGTACAGCTCAATATCATTATCCAATAATAGGTTGTTTGCTTATCTAATGGCTTACTCTTGATGTCATTAGGAAATATTGGTTTATAGGCTTTATTTGCTTTTAGGTATTCATCGATTTTATCTTGGCGTTCAGCAATGAAAAGTAATATGACCATCCATAAGCTGGAGAAAAGAATATTAATTGCCATCATTACTGCAAATACGGCATCACCAACATCGTGTATTTCTTTTATTGCCAATTGATTCGCGGTTCCTCCAAGCCAGTTTGCCATCAGTGTTGACATGCCTTTCCATGCCGCGTTGTCTCCCTGCCAAACGAGTTCGTATGGGAAGAATATAGAACCTAACCATAGGCTTAATGGGCCGCCAATACAGATGCTGACAGCACCTAGTACATACATGCCGAGAAGTTTTTTTCCTACTAAACTTAGAGCAAAAAAATCAGTTCCTAAAATTAACAAAAATAAACAACCGGGCATTAAATGTGTTTTTGCCATTTCGCTAAGCTGACTATTACTCGCATCTATAAAATGTAGCGAACTAAAAATGGCAGGTAGGGCATAACACATTAGCATTAAAGGAAAAATTCGATAAAAATGCTTAAAAAAATTTATTGAGGATGTATGCGTGTAAAATAAACCGCATAGTAAAAATCCTAAAAAAAGTCCTATTTCAAGATCTGACGAAATCACTTTAATTCACCGTGGGAGAGTTGTTTGCATGTGCTATTTTACAGTAGCTTGCTAAAGGCTAAGAAGTTCATGCTTAATGCAGATAATTCTTCCCCTTCACGCTGAATTGACCAATAATTTCTTTTGTAATCCCATCCATCAATCGGTAACAAGATAAGGTCTTTTCGTGCTAATTCGGCATCAATTGCTAGCAGAGGTAGCACGCTCAAGCCTATACCCGTTCCAATTGCTCTTTTAATTGCACCAATTGTTGACATGCAGATTTCATCGCGAACGTGAATATTTAAGCTTTTTAATAACTGAATTGCACGAATTCGAGAGAACGATGATTCATGGTCGAATATCCACAATTGTTCACTAAGCCAAGATTTTGTATTTAAACCATTCGCAGCAGGATGAGTTACACCACTCACAATGCAAAGATTATCTTGTAACCAATGCTCACAAATGAGATTTTTACTCGCGGGTTTAGCATCAATAAAGCCTAAGTCTAGTTCTCTTTCTGAAACCATTTTTTCAATCACTAAACTATTATCAATGACTAGTTTTATTTTTACATCGGGATATTGCTTCTTAAATAATGGAATTTTTTTAGATAATACATAGTTACCAGCAGTCTTACTGCTCCCGATAGTTAATGTCCCTTTAATACCATGCTCAGGGAATGAAAATATATTTTCTAATTCTTTTCCTTTAGATAGCATTTCATTAGCATAAGGTAATATTATTTCCCCGTGCGCATTAACCACTAAACCACCTGAGATGCGCTCAAATAATCTACAGCCTAAAGAACTCTCTAATTCTTTAAGCGCCATACTTACTGCCGGTGTTGACATATGAAGCACTTTTGCCGCTTTTGAGATCTGTTTCTCAGAATGTATGGTTTTAAAGATCATCAATTGTCTTAATGTTATCCGCATCATATGCTCCGCGAGGGGGAAGTCAGTTTACAAGCAGTATAATAGTTTGAATTGATGAATAATTAACATGATGAATGTCTAATTTTCATAAGGCGGCCAAAATGGCCGCTTTCTTTGGATAGGTTAAAATAGATATTTTGTGGATACAGACATTAGAGTGTCATCAAACTTAGTATGCCCTTTTGCATCCGTGTAATAACCATCAAAATAGGATATGCCTACTCCAAAAGTTAAATCCTTCTGAGCCTTGAAATCTACACCTAGAGAATATTGATTAGCATCACTCTCTTTTAGTGTTTTTAGATCTGCTCCAGCATTTTTTGTGATTTTACCAAGCCCTGCATCATCTTTTAAATATTGAAGCTTTATATCATATTTATCAATAGGAACGTTCAAACTTAATAGATAGGAATTCCCTTTAATATTATCATAAACACTAGACTCTGAATGCTGGTACATGGCTCCCAATTTTACTGATGAAATAGCAACACCACCAACCAGTCTTGTTGCCTCTAGCTGATTTAAACCATCTGCATAGGCTATTGAGATGTAATGATTATTACTTTTAAGTGATGCGTCGCCGAGGGATAAGCTAACTGCATAATTGTTCTGTTTGTCAGATAGTTCAGGATTCTTTTTATTGAAATCCTTATCAAAAACATAACTAACACCCATAGTCATACCTGCAACTTTGGCACTTTTTAATGTTACCGAATCACCAAGTCTATCGTTGCCTGCAATGAGCATATTCATATCGCTTGAGGTAATGTTAAATAAATCCACTTTCCCTTCAGCACTTTTAAAAACGGTATCATTTCTTCCGAAAACAGCCGAACCATAGCTAGTTTTAAAACCTAAGTAAGAGTTTCTAGGTTTAAAAATGTTGGAGTCATCATTGTCAAAACTTTCTATCCCTGCTTCAAATTTATATAACAGGCTAAAATTCTCATACACACCATACTCACCTTTAACACCTAAATATGATGCATAGTTTTCAAGGGAAACCCCATCAACTTTTTCATTACCAGAAAGACCGTTGTTCGAGTTCGCAACACCAAGCCATAGTCTTCCATAGAAATCTAGTGGCTCAGATAAAACCTGATTTGAACAAATTAAAATAAGACCAAAACCAATATATTTAGCTGTTTTCATTAACATCACCTTTTTAGAATGTAAAAGCAATGTCATGTTAAAGATTTAATGGGACACGTCTCCGCTTTGGATCACATCCAGTCAACAAATAAATCGAGTTAAGAATAATTTAATGTCTGTTAAGTTGTTCTTAATTAATTCAATTTATTGCGTAGTATCACTATTTCAAATGAATAAACAACTATCATCATGGGAAATCTTACCAAATAAAACTGGAGAATTGTATGAAGGTAAAATGCTTGAGTGTTATTATTTTTTCTATGTTAACATTTTCATCATTAGCTGCGGATAATAAAAATGATTTGGCTTCATTTCATAAAAGCATGAATGGTTGTAAAACATGCCATGCATTACCCAATAAAGTAAGCGATAGTGAGACATTTGAAAATAAACAATGTAAATCTTGCCATGGTGATTATGAGAAGTTGGCGAACCCCAAACTAGAAATTGACCCACATTCTTCCCACTTAGGTGATATTAATTGTACGTCTTGTCATAAAGGGCATGAGCAACCAAAGTTATATTGTAATGAATGTCATTCATTTAAAGGGCTCGATATGCCTTTTAATAAAGCAAAATCCAAAGAACCGTGGGACAAAGGTTGGGATAATGAAGCAATAAATAAAGCGATAGCTGCAGGTCCTAAAGAAACAACGGATGTGATTGTTGTTGGAGCCGGTAGTGCAGGATTTAATGCTGCGATTGCAGCTAAAAAGGCGGGGGCGAACGTTATATTGCTTGATAAAGCACCATTTAGTGGTGGTAACTCTATGCTCGCTGCAGGTGGATATAATGCAGTAGGGACTGTCCAGCAAAAAGACCATAAGGTCGATGATAAAATCGAATGGTTTGTTGAAGACACTATGAAAGGTGGACGTTACGCGAATGATCCAAAGTTGGTGCAAATACTCGCTGAGCAATCTGCCGATGGTATTAAATGGCTAGAATCTTTAGGCGCCAATATGGATGATTTAAAACGCTCTGGCGGCGCTAGAGTCGATAGAACACATCGTCCATCTGGTGGGTTAAGTGTTGGTCCACATATTATTGATGTACTTAGAAAAGCATCGGATAAAGAAGGGGTTGATACAAGACTCAACTCTAAAGTTGTAAAACTTGTCGTTGATGAAGACCAAAACATTGTTGGTGTTGTCATCCACGGTAAACACTCTGGTCACTATATGGTTGCAGCTAAGTCGGTTGTTTTAGCCACAGGTGGTTATGGATTTAATAAAGAAATGGTTGCATTTTATCGCCCAACATTTAAAGGAATGACCAGTTCGAATAATATCACTTCTACAGGTGATGGCATTGAACTTGCCAAAGCGATTGGAGCGAGTATGACTGACATTGACTGGATACAAGCTCATCCTACTGTTGGAAAGGACAGCCGTATTTTAATCTCGGAAACGGTTAGGGGAGTAGGGGCCATTATGGTGAATAAAGATGGCAATCGTTTTATCAGCGAATTAACGACTCGCGACAAAGCATCTGATGCCATTCTAAAGCAACCTGAACAATATGCTTGGTTAGTCTTTGATAATGAGCTTTATAAAAAGGCAAAAATGGTTCAGGGGTATGACCATTTAGGCATGCTGGAAAAAGCAAATACAATTTCAGAGCTTGCAAAAATCACAGGTATGAAAGAAAGCGCGTTAGAAAATACGGCTTCAAACTACAACCGTTACTTTAAGCAAGGGAAAGATGAGGAGTTTGCCCGCGAACAAATGCCATTACCACTGGCGAAAGCTCCTTTTTATGCAGTAAAAGTGGCTCCTGGTATTCACCATACTATGGGTGGTGTTGCAATTGATACAAAGGCAGAGGTGCTGGATATTCAGAGTAAACCATTGATAGGTTTATTTGCTGCTGGCGAAGTAACGGGTGGTGTGCATGGTTATAATCGTTTAGGGGGGAATGCCGTCGCAGACACCGTTATTTTTGGTAAAATTGCAGGTGCAAATGCTGCCAAGCATGCTCTAAATACAAAGTAACGCTAAATCAGTGAGAGACTCGTTATTGTCTCTCACAACATCTCAAGTTTTATTCATCGTAAATATTAGCAATAAAATTATTGCTTGAGTTAAAGTGCTCCCCTGCTATTTTTTGAGAGGCTAATTTAGCCTCTCTTTTTTATTTTTCGGCAGAATTAGATTCGATGGATTTTGCTCACTTTTCGATGGCTTCATCTTTTTAGATCGCGCGAATATTGGCGAAATGTACTTACTCTTTCCATGAATCGAATAATACACTGTCGGCGAGTCCAGCATCGCACGGCTTCTTAGAGAACCGATTACAGATATGAGCGTCGGAACCATAAGCCGGATACGCAGTAACGATTACTATCACTGAACCTATATTTCCAGTGTTTAAAATTATTACACATATATTGATCAGCTTTAATGCTCAATAGGATGGTGTTGTTAGACTTTCCTACAGAGCATCAAAGCGGGTGAGGCTATTTGGCAGTATTACGCCGCGCAAGCCTGGCACTCAAGCGCTCTTGTGTGCCGATGACAAAGACAAAAAACGCCGGTACGAAGAATATTGCCAGCAAGGTGCCACTGAGCATGCCACCAAATACGCCAGTACCGATTGCATGCTGAGTTTCGGCGCTGGCACCGCTCGCAAGCATTAAGGGCACCACTCCGAGAGTAAATGCCAGAGACGTCATCAGAATGGGACGTAGACGCAAGCGTGCAGCTGTCACTGCAGCATCTATCAGCGTATGGCCCTCGGCGTGCAATTGGCGGGCGAACTCGACGATGAGAATGGCATTTTTTGCCGATAGGCCGATGATGGTGATCATTCCCACCTTGAAAAACACATCGTTAGGCATATCACGCAACATTACAGCCGCTACCGCGCCTAGCTGCCCCAGCGGTACGACCAACATCACCGACAGTGGGATCGACCAGCTTTCGTACAATGCAGCGAGTACCAGAAATACTACCAGAGCGGACAACAACATCAGCAATGGTGCCTGTGCCGCCGATTGGCGCTCTTGCAATGATGCCCCCGTCCACGCTACCGCGAACCCTTGCGGCAATTGCGCCACTAAGCGTTCCATCTCGGTCATCGCTGCGCCGCTGGAAACGCCAGCTGCAGCACCCCCGGAAATACGCATAGCAGGGAAGCCCTGAAAGCGCATCATTTGCTGTGGCGACTCTTTCCATTCAGCTGTCACTACTTCCCGTAGAGGCACCATGCCACCACTTGAATTACGCACGCGGAGGCTGAGCACATCGTCCAATTGCATTCGTGCCGTAGCGTCGGCCTGCAGGATGACCTGCTGCATACGTCCATTATTTGGGAAATCATTGACATACAGTGATCCCATGGCCGCCGAAAGTGTGCTGCTTACCGCGGCGAAGGACAGACCCATAGCCTCGGCTTTTGACCGATTGATATTCAGGCTAATGCTCTCACCGGGCGGCAGGCCATCTGGGTAGACATCGCTGACCACCTTGCTCTGGGCAGCTAGTGCCAGCAATTGTGCCTGTGCAGCTATTAATGCAGCCTCGCCCCGATTGGCTCTATCCTGCAGGAACAGAGTGAAACCGGAGGATGTGCCCAACTCGTCAATGGCTGGCGGCATCATGGTCATCACTGTGCCTTCAACGTTATCAGCCATTGCTTGCTGCGCCAGTGCCGCTTCTTCGGCAGCTGTGGCGCCATTTCGTTGATCCCAATCTTTGAGCATAGTGAAGGCCATGGCTGCATTGGGGCCGGAGCCTGCAAAGCTAAAGCCCAACACTACCATATTTGCATCCAGCGTTGGGCGCGATGCGACGTGCGCCTCGTAGGCCTTGACCACATCCAGCGTGCGCTCGCTGGTAGCGCCTGTGGGTAATTGGATGGAGGTCATGAAATAGCCTTGATCCTCTTCTGGTAGAAAGGATGACGGCAATTGCCCAGCAGCGAGGATCAGCACTGCGCAGAGTACGGCAAATGCCGCCATCATGCGTCCACTGCGTCCAACTAATCGTGCTACGCGTTCACTGTAGCCTGCGGTGAGTTGTTCAAATCCACGGTTGAAGGCGCCGAAGAAACCGCCTTTTTGATGGTGATCAGCACTAACTGGGCGCAGCAGCGTGGCGCATAGTGCTGGCGTTAGGGTCAGCGCGAGGAAGGCCGAAAACAGAATCGACACCGCCATCGACAATGTGAATTGCTGGTAGATCACTCCCACTGAGCCGCTACCGAAGGCCATGGGAATGAATACGGCAGTGAGCACTAAGGTGATACCGATCACCGCGCCGGTAATTTCCTTCATCGCCTGTGAGGTTGCCTCCCGCGGCGACAGTCCTTGGGTAGCCATCAGTCGCTCAACGTTTTCCACCACCACAATAGCATCGTCAACAATAATGCCAATGGCCAGCACCATGCCGAACATGGTCAGCGAGTTGATTGAGAAGCCTGCCAGTAACATCACCGCGAAGGTACCGAGTAGCGCTATGGGCGCGACGATAGCTGGTATAAGTGTGTAGCGCAGGTTCTGCAGGAACAGGAACATCACCATAAAAACCAGTGCCATAGCTTCAAACAGGGTATAGATTACTTTTTCGATAGACACTTTGACGAAGGGGGCGGTATCGAATGGCACTGAGTAGTTCATGCCAGCAGGCATACTCAGCGCCAGTTCGGCTAGACGTTCACGTACCGCAGAAGCCGTGCGTACAGCGTTGGCTCCTGGCGAGAGCTGGATAGCAGCACTGGTCGCCGCCACACCATTTTCACGGTTAGAAAAACCATAGGACTGAGCGCCAAGCTCGACCCGTGCCACATCAGAGAGCACCAATTTTGCGCCATCGGCACCGGCACGTAGGACGATAGCAGCGAACTCCTCGGGTGTGCTGAGTTGTCCTTGCACTGTTAAGGGAACCGTCAGTCGTTGTCCCTGTAAGACAGGTTCATCACCGAGTCGCCCTGGGGCTATTTGTGCGTTTTGCTGCTCAATAGCGATAGCAAGGTCGTTCATTGTCAGACTATAGGCGGTGAGTTTATTCGGGTCTACCCAGACGCGCATGGCTTGCTCGGCACCGAATAATTGCACGCGACCAACACCGTCGATTCGGCGCAGTTCCTCGACAATATTGCGTGCTAAATAGTCGTTTAGCGCGATTTCGTCGAATTGGCCGTTTGGAGATGTCATACCAATCATCATCAAAAAGCTTGAAGCGGCCGACTCAACCTGCAGACCGCTCTGCCGTACAACTTGAGGTAGGCGTGGTTCAACAGCCTTAATACGATTTTGCACATCAACTTGGGCCATTTCCGCATCAGTGCCTGGTTTGAAGGTGGCGGTTATTTGTGCACTGCCCGAGCTGTCCACCGATGATTCGAAGTACAGTAGGTTTTTTACCCCCGATAGTTCACGCTCGACAAGGCTTACTACAGAGTCATTAAGTGTCTGTGGCGTGGCTCCAGGATAAGCGGCATAAATGCTCACCGACACGGGTGCCACTGATGGGTAGCGGGAGATGGGTAATTTGGGAATGGCGATGACGCCAATCAGTACGATAAATAAGGCTATCACCCAAGCAAATACTGGGCGGTTGATGAAAAACTGGGGCATGGCGACTTCTCCAAATTCAGTGCACGACGGCGCTAAGTTGCTGAGGAACGACAGAGGGTTGCCAAGGTCGCGCATTCACTTGTGCTGCAGGGCTTAGGCGTTCGATACCTTCAACAACTATCTGCTGCCCAGCACTAAGGCCGGATACTACGTGATAGCGACCTGCCACCAATTCATCGACCTTAACGGCCACAGGTTGCACTTTAGCTTGCTCATCAAGCACCCACACTTGGGATTGACCAGCCTTGCGAGTCACTGCCTGCTGAGGCACGTTCAGAGTCGTAGGATAGTAAGCTTGTGGAATGCGAGCTTTTACAAAGAGACCGGGCAACAGACGATGCTGCGGGTTATCTACCAGCACGCGCAGCAGTACATCGCCTGTACCTGCATCTACCTGAATACCTGAAAATAAGATATGCCCTTGCATGCCAAGAGGCTCGCCACCACTGCTTAGGATCTCAACAGCCAACTCTGGGAGCCCTGAGCTTGCCAACTGACGCATCGCTTCCAGCATTGATGCTGGAAGACGTACATCAACGTACACTTGGTTGATTTGTTGGATCCTCGCCATGGGTGTGGCATCGGTGGGTGAGACCAATGCACCTTCACTCACTAATGCTTCATCTATACGTCCAGAGATTGGGGCCTCGACGCTGGCAAACTGTAGATCTAACTGACGCTGTGCCAGCGTCGCTTTGGTTTGGGCTACATCTGCGGCAGCCTGATCGCGCAGGGAAATCGCATCGTCATGCATTTGTTGGCTGACGGCCTTGGTTTGTATCAAAGAGGCTAAGCGATCGGCTTCTTGACGAGCCCGAACCCATACTGCTTCGGCACGCTGTAACGCTGCAGCAGCAATATCGACATCCGCTTTAAATGGCGCTGGATTTATTTGAAATAGCACAGTGCCAGATGTTATCTCGGCGCCCTGTTCGAAGAGACGACCTTGCACTATGCCGCTAATTTGCGCGCGGATCTCAGCGCTGCGAACCGCAGCGACACGACCGGGCAGATCTTTAGTCACCAATAGTGCTTCATTTTCTAATGTCATCACTGACACTTGAACCGGAGCGGTTGTCTCTTCATCCTGTACTGCTGAATCACAACCTACCAATCCCAACACGGCAATTCCTACAAATAACACAAAGCTTAAGTGCCGCTGTTTGATGTACATAACCTACTCTCCTCAATGTACAGCGATCTCACTAATGGCGTTTTATCAAACGCTAGAGAACTAATGCTGAATTATGACGAGTCAGTATTGCGAATTATTCGAGACATTGTGGAGAATGTATGGAGGGGATGATAAAGTTCAGCCATTTTAACGTTGGGGCAATCCATGGCTAATCTCAATGAGCCCGTAAGTTCTATGACTTCGGCACTGGTGTTAATTGCAGAGGATGAAGCAGAGATTGCCGATATCCTTATCGCTTATTTGCAGCGCAGTGGGCTACGAACCCAACATGCTATCGATGGTATCCAAGCGCTAGCTATGCACCAAGCATTTAAACCCGATCTATTGCTGCTCGATGTACAGATGCCGAATCTCGATGGCTGGAATGTACTGAATGAAATTCGCTCCCGTGGTGACACGCCGGTGATCATGCTTACCGCGCTTGATCAGGATATTGATAAATTAATGGGATTACGCCTCGGTGCTGACGACTACGTGGTTAAACCATTCAATCCCGCCGAAGTGGTGGCTAGGGTGCAGGCGGTACTGCGACGCGCTCGCACTAACACACCTATAAATACCCAAATGTTGCGCGTCGGCACGTTCCAAATCGACTTAGACAGCCACGAGGCTAGCGTAATCTGTAACGGTCAGCAGCAGGCACTGGATCTGACCTTGACCGAGTTCAAATTGCTCGCTTGCTTGATGCGTACACCGAAACGTGCTTTTAGCCGCGAGGAGCTGTTAATTAATTGCTTGCCTGAGGGCGATACTCAGGAACGAACGGTAGACAGTCATATCAGTAAGTTACGTAAAAAGCTTGAAGCGCTCGATATTCAAGGAGTGCCGCTCAGTGTCTGGGGGGTTGGCTATCGCTTTGGTGGTGAAGTATGAGGCAAGCACCGGGTTTGCGCAGGCAAATAATCCAGTCCTTAGCAGTAATGACGTTAGGCATCATTTTCCTGTCAGTGTTTGGCTCCTATGTATTCTATGCCATTGCGGTGGCCTACCTGCCAGGCAGTATATCTGAAACCTGGATGCCTTCTCAGATGGAAATGTTATGGATAGTTTGCACTATCATAGCCGCGTTGGGGATGGCGCTATTTGTTGCCATTCGCCTGTCACGGCGCATTCTTACTCCTCTGAACTCTGTGGCATATAGCCTACGCGAAGTCGCCCAAGGCAAGCTTAACGCGCGTGCGCGAATGGACCAACATGCGATGGGGGAGACGGCGCAATTGGTGAGTGACTTTAATGCTATGGCCGAGCGCCTAGAGTATATGACTCGCGAGCGGGAGTTTTGGAACGCGGCAATCGCTCACGAACTTCGTACCCCAGTCACTATTCTGCGTGGTCGGTTGCAGGGGTTAGCGGAAGGTGTTTTTAGCCCCAGCAGTGAGCTCTTCGAGGGACTGTTACGGCAGGTTGAAGGCCTTAATCACCTGATCGAAGATTTACGAGTGCTGAGCCTCAATGACAGTGGACATCTAGAGTTACAGCGGGATGAGGTCTGTTTAGCCGAGGAACTTAGTGCGGTGATTGAGACTTTCGCTGCGGTGTTAGACGCTAAGGGACTCATACTGAAGCAGGAACTTGATACAAGACTTAAAGTTTACTGTGATGCTATACGAATACGGCAGGCGCTGATGGCGCTGCTGGAAAATGCACGCCAGCATGCTGATCCTGGCACTTTGACTGTACGATTTTACCGCTCGGGGGCAAGCTGTTATCTCAGCGTCGAAGATGAAGGCCCTGGTATCCCTGATGAGGCAGCAAGCTACGTATTCGAAGCATTTCGCCGAGTAGATCCGTCTCGCTCTCGAAAAAGTGGTGGCAGTGGACTCGGCCTCGCAGTGGTTAAAACGATTGCTGAAGCTCACGGCGGCCACGTGGCCTGCCAGCCATCGGGTCGTGGAGGAACAATATTCGTCCTTTCTTGGCCTGTTAAGGCAAGTTTAGAGCCCCTTTCTTAATTTGTTTGGATGTTGGAATTATCTATAGGAAAGGTGACGTCCTGAGTGATTCCTGCACGTATGGCCACCGAGCTAGAGCATTGTTTAATCGGGAAATGCAGGTATTCCCTAATGCCCATTCGTTGTTATCCGAAATTGATTACAACTAATAGGATGTTATTTTGTTTGAATTCGCTCAATTTGCTGTACTTGTCGCCTTGATATCGTATTTTCGTGTAAGTGTACATAAATTGTTGAGGTAATTAAAACGTGCAAAATCATATAATTTATGTTTAAATTTAGCAGGTTATGATTAATCGGCTTACTGTCATAGAGTACAAGGGAGTGGAGGTTCGAATACTTTCATACCGACCAAATTATATGCATTCGCCATTTATTATTTAAGTGATTATTGAGTAGGACATTTACCTATGCGCGCGTTTGTTTTACGAGCAAGATCTGCACCTACTGACAGTCAGTTGTTTTTGGCTTCTGTCGGCCAAGAGGCGCACACCGAGATTTTGGCTCATACCCTGATGAACACTATCTTTGTGGCTCAGTCTCATCGAAACGATGTTGTCGTTTATCTAGTGTTAGAAAGTACCCATGATTTTTCCCGCACTATTTGCTTTGATACTCGAAATATTTGCCATATTGGCGGTTTTCACGAACAAGCTTTGCTGACGAAAATTGCCAAGGCCTTAGATATTTCTCGGGGCATGACGAAAGAGCAAACTCGCGTTGTGGATGAGGGCATAACTGTGAGCACCATCAGTTTTGAAAAGCTGGTGCAGGACCTCGCGGTGGATTATCAATTGTTTATGATGGATAAGAAGGGCACTTCTATCCGTGAGCAGGAGTTTGTGGGTAATCCGTGTTTTTTGCTGACCGATCATATTCCTATGCCGAAGAAAAGTTTTAATACCTTGAAACGACTCGGTGCGCAAAAGATCAGCCTTGGGCCTAAGATGCTGTTTGCTTCCCAGTGCGTAGTACTGATCCATAATGAATTGGATATCAATCAGTAGCCAGTAGCCGCTGAGCCCTATCTATATCTTGCCCTTTAAAAACGCGATCGCTTTTTGGGCTCTGCGTGACAAGGGCCATTCCGCGCGGTGGATAAGCCAAATGGTGTCTACAACTTGGCTGCCACATTCAACAACATAGATATCTTGTTGTCGTTCAAAGGCTTTGCGGGCGTATTGCGGGATGACTGTAAATCCGAGCCCTTTCGCGACAGGTTCGAGGATCAGGCTGATTTGGTTAGTAAATCCCCTACAGGGAATGTCTTGAATACCGGGATGACTTGGATATTTACGGCTAAGTAACCGAGTTGCCATGGCTTCGCCATCGGGATGGGAGATAAACCCTAGCCGTTGTAAATCAATCCACTCATGTTGTTTATGGCTTGCAGGTACCACAAGCTCAAGCGGCTCTTCGGTGAAATGCGTGCTGTGAATACGAGGATCGGAAGGTTTTAAGGTCACCATGCCGATTTCATGTTCATTGGCTAGCACTGAGGCGACTATTTCACTGTCAGGGGCAAAACGGTGGTGAATGTTTAACGCCGGAAAGGCTTGTTGTAGTTCGATTAATAGCGGAAAGAGTGTTAAACCAATGCTCCCCGGAGTGATAAGGCTAATATCGCCGACCTCAGCATCATCATGGATCAGTTTCTGCTGTAGGCGTTTTTGCGCGCATTCGACGTCTTTAACGTAGGTCAGCAGGTTTTCGCCAATCGGAGTGATTTCAAGTTGACGGGGGCGGCGTAAAAACAGTGTGCCGTATTCTTCTTCTAAGCGACTGATATGTTGGCTCACGGCCGCTTGGGTGATACCAATGGCTTCGGCGGTTCGGGTGAAGTTACCTTTCTCGACCAGAACAGCAAAGGTGTGTAACCACTGTGGATTTATCATAAGCAAACTTTATCAACTCTATAATCTGTGCGTGCTTTTAATTATGACACGATAAGGCTAGTCTGTCGTCATTCAGTATTCCATTCCTTTTTGATTCTATTTGACACAGGAAACACCCATGGCCGATCTATTTTCACCCTTCGAACTTAAAGACATTACCCTCAAAAATCGTATTGCCGTTGCGCCCATGTGCCAATATCAAGCCACGGACGGACTCATCAACGACTGGCATCAGGTGCATTACACTAGCCTTGCCCGTGGCGGAGCGGGTCTTGTTGTGGTTGAAGCCACTGCGGTTTCTCCTGAAGGACGTATTACCCCAAAATGCCTCGGACTGTGGAATGAAGAGCAAGCCAAAGGCCTCGCTAAGGTGGCCAGCGCGATTAAAAATGCGGGTGCTGTTGCAGGCATTCAGATTGGTCATGCAGGCCGTAAAGCGAGTGCCAATATTCCGTGGGAAGGGGATGACCATATTGCCGATGATGACGCGCGAGGTTGGCAACCGATTGCGCCATCAGCCGTCGCATTTGGCGCAAACTTACCTAAAGTGCCTACCGCTATGACGATTGAGGACATTGAGCGGGTTAAAGCCGACTTTGTGGCGGCGGCAAAGCGTGCTTTAGCGGCAGGATTTGAATGGTTAGAACTGCATTTCGCCCACGGTTATTTAGCCCAAAGCTTCTTTTCAACCTATGCCAATGAACGCACCGACCAATATGGTGGCAGTGCAGAAGGGCGGGGACGCTTTTTGCTCGAAACGGTTGCAGCGGTAAGAGACGTTTGGCCACAGCATTTACCCTTAACGGCGCGATTTGGTGTGATTGAATTCGACCATAAAGATGAAGAAACGCTAACTGAATCAATCGCCTTGGTGAAGCAATTTAAACAAGCTGGGCTCGATATGCTAAACGCAAGCATTTGTTTCTCAACGCCGACGGCAAATATTCCATGGAGCCCTGCATTCTTAGCGCCTATTGCTGCGCGAGTTCGACAAGAAGTGGGTTTCCCTGTTGCGACGTCTTGGGGCATGGATAATCCACACCATGCCAATGCTGCTATTGAAGATGAACAAATGGATTTAGTGATGATAGGTAAAGCCTTTTTAGCGAATCCACATTGGCCATATCAAGCGGCACAAATCTTAAAGATTGCGCGCCCATCTTGGGTATTACCCGCTTCCTACGCCCATTGGTTGGAGCGTTACGCCACGGTTAAAGCCGATTGATTTTGAGCTGACGTGATTGCGAGCTGACATTATTCTGAACTGGCATAATTGCGATTTAACTTGAGAGTGAGCTGACTTTTATCGTTTATGCATGATAGATAACAGGCTTAATTGTGTACAAGGTAAAGCAGGCCTCAAGATTCAGCACAAGTCTTAAAAGCCGTTATCCATGGATAGCGGCTTTTTGCTTTGGGGATAAAGCTTAGGTTGCAGGCTCCGCGAGGCTGTAGCTTATATCAGACCCAGACCCAGACCCAGACTCAGACTCAGATACTGTACTCTGATATTAATCTCTTATAGTGAGCTTTGAGCTGGGATTAGTGCCGTATTGAGAACTGGACTCTGACTTTTAGGCACTCATCCTGCCGTGTAGGGAATAAAAAAGCCCCAATCCGCAGGGAGTGGGGCTTCTTCAAGCAGAGGATGAAGATTAGTGATTATAGAAACGTCGACCTTCGCGCATCACTTCAATCAACTCAGGCGCACTCATTTTCTTATTGAGCCTATGTTCATAGTTTTCATCGTAAATACGGTATTTGCCGTGGCGGTCAATCACTGTCACTTCCGCTTCTTGATAGATAGCAAAAATACGGCTATCACCTATGTAGATCCACGTTTCTTTACTCGGTTGCAATAAGCTGCGGCCAGCGCTGTAATCTGTGGTGTTATTGGTGCAGCCGAGCACGTGGGTCATCAAAGTCGGCGCTATGCCGTAATGGCTGGTGCGGTATTTGACCTTAGACGCGCCCGTATTAGGCCAGTGGATCACTAAGGGCACTTTGACACTCTGTGGTGACAGGTTGCGATTCGCTTCGTCACTGTTACTGGTGAACATCTTGCCATTCACCCCAGTGATAATCACTAAGGTGTCGTTGGGCACATTGGCCAGCATTGCCTTAAGTTGCTGATCGACAAAATACAGTGATTGGCGATATTGATTAAACAGCACCTTTTGTGCAGGCATAAGGTCGGGATTGGCTTTCACGGTTTCAATGCCAAGGAAACCCACAGGAGTATCGAAATTTTCCGGCGCTTTTAAATTAACGAGCGCAAACCAAGGTTTATTTTGGATGCTGTGCCACTCGTTAAAACTGGCCACTGTGTGCAAGTCGGCATCGGCGCTGCCATTGGTTTCTTTAGCTATCACAGGATTGAAGTCATTAAACATTGCCTGTGAAGAACGCAAATTAAGATTGGTTTCTGGCAGGAACAATCCCAGTTCATAACCCGCTTGCTGGAAGCTTCGGGTCATTAGCGGACTGGTGCTATTAAAAATGCGCGCATCGCCATAACTGCCTTGCAGGCCGTAGAGTAGCGAAAACATGCCGGTTCTAAATTGGTTGCCGCCGCTGAAATGCTGGGTATAAGACTGATTATTTTCAGTGTATTGCTGCAAGAATGGCATGCTTTTGCCATCGACCATATCGGCACGCAAACTATCGATGGTGATCATCAACACATTGATTTTAGTGTCAGCTTGGCAGGTCAGTGGCTGCTCTGGATAATTGAGTACACTGGTATTGTGATTGACATCATCTCCTTGTGACGAGCCATCAATACCGTGACTTTCCATAAAGGAGCGCGCAGTAGCAGGGTACGATAAAGGATAAGTATCATCGAAACGGGTAATTTCAGTGATGTCGGCGGCATCGGCCCAAATGTGGATCAAGTGGCTGCTGATAAAACAGATACACACTAAGGTGATAACTTTATTGCCTAAATTGAGTTTTTGGATTTTCTCTATGCGTTTCCACAAAAAATTGGCCATGGTCAGTTCAATGGCGATGATGGCCAGCGGTGTGACGATATAAGAAGTACCACGGAGCAGGGCATTGAGATCCGCCCAAGCTAAATCGAAGGCGAAGGGGCTCAAGTGCATGCCGTAATCGGCGTAAACAATGGTATCGTACAATAAGATACAAAGACTTAGGGTCGCGATCACCGCCGCGACACCTCTTAATATCTTTGAATAGGGCAATATCAAGGTTAGTGGAAATAGGCAGATCAAATAGGCGATAAAGGCGAGAAAGCTAAACTGACCAATAGTGCTGACGCTCAGATAAAACCAGCCATACCAAGTTTCTGGATAACCTACGCTGCCAAGGTATCGGCTTCCGACTATCATGGCTAATAAGCCATTGAAGAAGGCGAACCAATGCCCCCAGTTGATGAGCCGGGAAACCCGATCGCGGCTCATTTGCTTTTTTCGCTCGACCATAGTGATCCGCTTATTCCTAAAAGGCCTTGTATCTTATATTCTTTTGATGATTATTACCCAGTTAACTTACTGGGATTTAACCGATTGTGCGAGTGCTTTTGCAAATTGTTCGGCCACGGCTTGGCGCGATTCGCTGGGCACTTTACGTTCTAGCAGGTTTGTCACGCAGTTACCCAATGCCATCAGGCTCAGGTCAGTCGGTGCTTTATGCTTTTCTAACACAGCCAATATTTCGGCGATTAATGATTCAACTTGGGTGTTTGAGTATTTCGATTGGATTGCCATAATCAAAAAATGTTTCACTTTGGAATGGATTAGCGGCATATAATAGCGGATTTATCCCAGTATCACTATCAGGGCTTATGAGTATTAACATCGAACACGCAATTATTCACGAGATTTCTCAGGACAGTCAGGGGCAATTACGCTGCCGTTTGCGTCCTCAACCTCTGCTGAACGGTCAGGCGGTCGAGGTGATGCTCGACGAGTTGCATCAGACATATACGGGAAAGGCCGGTAAAGGTTTTGGCTATTTTGGGGTCCATGGCGACGACGGCGAGGCCAATCCCGCCTTTGCCAATGCGCTAACTCAATACCGTGGCGGCGATTTAGGGTTTGTGGAGTTTTCCGGTCAAGCCAGTAAATTACTACAAGAAGAATTGTCAAAGTACGACTTCAGTCAAGGCGGTTTCCTGTTGATGTCTTGCTATACCAGCATCACCAGCGATTATTTGTTTGTGGCTTTATTAAGTGCTAAGTCGTCGATGACAGTATTAGACGATATGGAACTGTCGCAAAATAATCATTTGGATTTAAACAATATCCAACTGGCGGCGCGTATCGATTTAACCGAGTGGCAAGCTGATAGAGACTCGCGTAAATACATTTCCTTTATCCGTGGCCGCGCGGGACGTAAAGTGGCCGACTTTTTCCTCGACTTTATGGGCTGCGTAGAAGGCGTCAACACTAAGGCGCAAAACAAAACCTTAATGAATGCGGTTGAAGATTTTGTTGCCAGCAGTGAGTTGACGAAAGACGAGCGTCAGCAGTGCCGTAATAAAGTGTTTGAATATTGCAGTGAGCGCTTCGATGAAGGCGCTGACATTGAGATCAAAGACTTGGCCGATGAGTTAGCCGATCAAGGTATGGATTCTTTCTACGATTTTGCCCGTGGCGGCAGCTATGATCTCGATGAAGAGTTTCCGGCCGACAAATCGACTCTGCGCCAATTGAAGAAGTTTTCTGGTACGGGCGGCGGCGTAACCTTAAGTTTTGATGGCGGCCACTTAGGCCAACGGGTGATTTACGATCCCATTTCGGACACGATTTTAATCAAAGGCGTGCCAGCTAACTTGAAAGATCAGCTCGATCGTCGTCTTAAAGGCGAATAGCACTTAATTAATCCATCGTTTTTTAAGCGAACGAATAACCCAAGGCCGAGAGTTTTTACTCTCGGCCTTTTTGCTAACTAAATCACCAAATCACTAAGTGTCGCGCTGACTCAGTTTCTAAGTGAGAACTTATTAGTCAGTGACTCGTTGCCTATGTTAATTATTGGAGCTAAATGGCACTGGACGTGGCGTATCTTTATTCGATGGTGGCAAAATCGGCAGCGTGATTTGTGGCTGTTCGCCTGTTAAGGCTTCAAGGAAGGTGACCATTTCTTTCACTTCTTGGTCAGAGAGTTTTTTCCCTAATTGAATGTCTGCCATGGTATTCACCGCTTCTTCTAAGGTCCAGACGCTGCCATCATGGAAGTAGGGATAGGTGAGCTCAATATTGCGTAGTGTCGGCACTTTAAACACAAATTTATCAGCTTCTTTACCTGTGACGCCCTTACGACCTTCTGCAGGATTATTGGTGTGGAACGGTTTGATGAGGCCCATTTTCATATACATAGTGCCACCGACGGCGGGGCCATTATGGCAACTCACGCAACCTTTATCCTTGAAGAGTTGGTAACCCGCTTTAGCATTCGCGCTGATGGCATCTTGTTTGCCCAGAAGAAATTGATCGAAGGGGCTATTAGGGGTGACTAAGGTTTTTTCAAAGGTGGCAATTGCATCGGTTAAACGGTCAATTGTGACTTTGTCATCGCCATAGACCTTGGCGAAGTGCGCTCTGTAGGCTGGCATAGAGGCGATAGTTTCAGTTGCGAGTTCATGGGTAAAGCCCATCTCTTTCGGGTTGGCGATAGGGCCCGCGGCTTGCTCTTTCAAATCACTGGCACGACCATCCCAAAATTGAGCCAGCATAAAGTCGGCATTTAGCACTGTGGGGGAGTTAATTGGACCTTCCTGCCAATGGTGACCAATGGATGTGGGTAGAGCATCGACACCACCAGTGGATAAATTATGGCAAGAGTTACAAGAGATAAAGCCAGATTTAGACAGTCTGGGTTCGAAGAACAGCATTTTACCTAATTCAACTTTTTCAGGTTCAGTGATCTTGGCTGCTGTAATGACTTCGATGGGTTCTGCACTGATAGCATGGGTACTGGCTAACATACCTGCGATGAAAATGGCGATAGTTGTAAGTTTGGTCATCTTATTTCTCCCTATATAACCTTGGTATTTGTATGGTTTAATTGGGATGCTAGCGGTTAATAAGGCTGAGTGATAATGCTTTGTTTCGATTGGGTCTATCGCTGTTGCGGATTAAGCTTTTGCGATCTAATTCTCTGTTTTTATTCTGTTATTTTGCTAGATTGAACTGTGTTCCTGTTAAGGCTTTATCTGTTAATCGACAAGGTCGATGCATTGTTGCTTTCTGTCTAACGACATTTGATGGTTGCAATGAGTTACATTGCTGGATTTTCGACTACCTAATACACAGATCTGATACAAACATCTGAGACAAAATATTGAGCCGAGTGGATTCATTTGTCGCGACAACAGACGGAATTGATTAGAATCTCTGTTCATGTTGAGTTGACTCGTGTTGAGTGCCTCAAGTTAGCACGTTCGGCCATCGCCAAGCGGTGCTATAAAATTACATAGGTGGACTGTTTTTCTGCCGAGGAGCGTTAATGCAATTGTTTGTCAAAGATTTAACTGTGATCGATTTTTCCTATTTGTGCCCAAAGCGCGGCATGGTGGGGGAGAGTTGGATTGTCGATGTTCTGCTTGAGGGCGGATTAGACGAGCAAAACATGGTGCTCGATTTTGCTAAAGTCAAACGTACGATCAAGCAGACCATAGATGCGGTGGCCGATCATCGTTTATTAGTGCCTACGGCCTGCAGTAGTGTGCGATGGCAGCAGCAGGGCGATAGAGTGTGGATGGATTTTGATAGTCAGTTAGGTGAAATTCATTTGGCCTGTCCTTCCCAAGCCTTTGCCTTAGTGCCGACCGAAGAGATTGATATTCCCAGTGTGAATGCCTTTTTACAGAAAGCGTTACGTGAAGCTTTACCTAAGAATGTCGAAGGGATCACGCTCACCTTGAGACATGAAATCCTCGATACGCCTTACTACCATTACAGCCATGGTTTACGTAAACACGATGGTAATTGTCAGCGTATCGCCCATGGACATCGTAGCCCTATTCACGTTTATGAAAATGGCAGCCCAGCACCAAAGTGGGATGAGTATTGGGCCAAGCGATGGCACGATATTTATTTGGGCAGTGAAGAGGATTTAGTTTCAGTTGACACTCTCAATCTTTCGTCGCAAACACGGATCACCGATAGCAGCCACTATGGTTTTCACTATCAAGCGCCCCAAGGGGATTTCCAATTGGCAATGCCAAAGGAATGCTGTGATTTAATTCCCCACGACACCACGGTTGAGTTGTTAGCCGATTATATTGCCACGACATTAGTCGCTAAAGTGCCAGGAAGTCAGTTTAAAGTGGTGGCGTTTGAAGGTGTAGGTAAAGGCGCGATTGTGTCTAAGGGATAAGCGCTAAGTTTGGGTAACTAAGTTTAGGTAAATAGAGCCGAGTAAATATAAATTACTTGCTGAATGAGCCTCGGCAGATTGTCGGGGCTTTTTTGTGTCTTCATAACCTTAGATAAAGCGCGATTGCTATTGTATGCAATACATCATTAGGTATTTGCGCCGCTGTGGATCGATTTTTAGGGCGGGTTAGGTTAACGTGACGCATGGATTTAATCGGTCAGAGTATAGTGATTCAGTGTTAGCGATGAGTTAGTGGTGTGCTGGTGATGTGTTAGTGTCGTGCAGAACGCATTCAATGGGCATTGCCCTGAGTTGACCATCGAGAAGATTTTTTGTGAAGAGGTTTAGGGTTATGATGTTCGAGGCTAAGATGCCCGATAATAGAATATTAGGAACTCAGATTTTGGAAACTATTGGTTTGGGAAACGTTTCGGGAAGAAATAAGATGTTGGGAAATCGTTTAACGGCATGGTTAACCTTGGGCCTAGTGCTCATTGCGCCTCAGGTACAAGCTGAGGTGAGTTTACAGGGTAAGTTAGAGCAAGGCGCATTAATGCGGGGTCAAGCGCCAGCGGGCACTCAGATTAGCTTAAATGGTGAAGCCATTAAGGTCACGCCTGACGGTCATTTTGCCTTTGGTTTTGATCGCGACGGTGAATTGAGCCAGCAGCTAACCTTGGTTTATCCCGATGGTTTGATTGAGGTTAAGCCTTTAACTTTGGCCAAGCGTGAGTACGATATTCAAAGTGTCAAGGGCATTAGTTCTAAGATCATGAAGCCCGATCCCGTCGCGCAGGAAAGAGCGGCGAAAGACACGGCGCAGGTAAAAGCGGCGCGGGCAACATTTAGCGAGCAAACGGCTTTTTTACAGGCGTTTATTTGGCCGCTGACGGGGCGTATTTCCGGGGTTTATGGTAGCCAACGTATTTATAACGACGTACCCGGTAATCCACACTTTGGTGTGGATGTGGCGGCGAAAACCGGCACTGTCGTGGTAGCGCCCGCCGATGGTGTGATAAGCCTTTCTGTTCCAGATATGTTTTATTCGGGTGGGACTATGGTGATCGACCATGGCTATGGCGTAAGTTCGAGCTTTTTGCACTTGAGTAAGCTGTACGTCAACGCGGGTGAAGCGGTTAAGCAAGGTCAAGCCGTGGCAGAGGTGGGCGCAACAGGTCGTGCTAATGGCCCGCATTTAGATTGGCGAGTGAACTGGTATCAAATGCGCCTCGATCCCACAACCATAGTGCCACCCATGGCAACAGTGCTAGCGAATGAGAAAGCCAGTAAAGCGGCTAAAAAGGGCTAGGTTCGATATCCAGCTCTGGCTCAATTAAATGGCGCTATGATGCGCCATTTTTTATGATTCTTATCGTTAGCACTCAACAAGTTGGATTCTTTATATTTGCTTTCACTGCCCGCTTGCAGATAATGAGTTTCAACCGCTTAGCTCAAAAAGATTACTTCAATAATGGATGATCGGCAGGTAGCTGGCGGGTGATCCATAAAATCAGTTTGTGTTTCATGTTTGGCCCATCTTCTTTATCTTTGGCCAGTGGCTGGATTAAGTTGTCTGTGACCAATAAACGGTAAATACATTCCACTTTATCTTTGGGCGAGATGCCCTTGTCGAAGTCCGCATATCCGCGTTTTTTGGCATAGCCAATACCGATTTCCATGGCGAACTTCAATATTTGCGCTTCGTTCTTGTGTGGTTTCATTGGCGATCCTCTGTTTGCACATCGAATCCATCAAGTGGACTCGATAATGTACGTCTGATGGCATCTGCGAGTTATACGTCCTAAGTTACGCTAAATATGCTGTTTTCGAGATTTAATTTTGGCAATTTTTGACAAAACTACCAAAAAAAGGGCCTAAAGATGATCTGGATACTGAGTCTGAACACTGAACCTGATTGATATAGTCATCAACAGATTTGTTCGTTAAGACAAGTGCGGTAAGTGCCAATGGAAATCTAAGCTCAATGCTATCTTCTTGCAGATATTAAGCTCGCCTAAAATAGGCTGCCTACGTTTGCTCGCTGGCGATCACTGCTTTTATGCCATGGGGATGCACTTTAATGCACACATCATCGCGCTTAAAGGCAATCGTCGGATTGGCTAAACGCTCTTTATCCCCTTTGGGCGAGCTCATCTTAATTTTTATCCCAGCAAGGGATGCTAAGCTTTGTGAGATCAAGCCTTGTGAACTTAAGCCTTGTGAGCTTGACTGAACGGGCTCTGCAGTGTGATCCAATGGCAGTAAAGCGCTGAGTTTGGGATATAGTGCGAGTAAATCTTGGCTCAGGGTATCGCAATCTTTGGCTTTAGAATCAATGACTAGCTCTATGTGTTCCCAGCCTTCCTGCGGATAGACTTTGTCGCTGGGGTAGGGAAGTTCGACACAGGCAATGCTAAATTGCCCCAGCGTAAGTGGGATATCCAGTTCGATAATCAGAATCGTTCGACCATTGATGATATTGTCTGAAATGATCTTACCGACGCGGCTAAAGGCATAGCGCAGCGCATCGGCACTGGCGATGGAATTGACGCGCAGCGCGACATGATCGCAAACCAGTGCTTTATCCGCTAAGTCTAAGGTTTCAAGCAAGGCTAAAATTTGTGCTTCGAAGGCGGGCCAGCTTTGGGTTAATTGCTCATAGCTGATGATTTTGCTCTGCGGCGTGGCAGCTTCATTGGATGATGACATATAGGCTCCAAGGCATGTGTATTGCCGTTAGTTTTTATCCCTTACACAAAATCACGGGGATATAAAAACGCCCATTAAGCTGGGCGTGTTTGATGTTGTGACATTATCTATTCGGCGTGTTGCCATGGCTAAGTAGGCTTAGGTTACGGCCAAATTTCAATTGGCGTTCCTTCATCGACCACTTTCCACACTTCATCCATTTCGGCGTTGGTTATCGCAATACAACCGTCGGTCCAGTTGTATTGCTGGGCTTGTTCTGGCGGCAACGGCGACTTAGGGTTCTGACCGTGGATCATGATCATGCCTCCGGGTCTAATGCCTAAGGCTTTGGCTCTGAGTTTATCTTCTTCATTGGGATAGGAAATATGGATCGATTTATAATAGGCACTGTCGGGCTTTTTATAATCTAAGGTATACCGTCCCTGTGGTGTGCGTTGATCGCCTTCCTTTAATTTGTGTCCTGCGGGTAAGTCACCCATGGCAATGCGATATTGTTTGAGTATTTTGCCATCGCGCAATAAAGCCATACTGGATTCGGATTTTGTGATCACCACAAGATCCACTTTACCCATGCCTGAGGCATGTAATCCGGGTGAAACGAGTGCCGCGATAGTCACAGTGAGGGTGGTCAATGTGGAAAGTAGGGTGGCGCGCATGAATTCCTCGAAAATTAACACTAGTTGTTGGCTTTTTTCGGCATCATACCGCAATTTTATCCTGCTGTGAGTAGATAATTTTGAGCTGAATGCAATTGCATGGCAGACTCGTGGGATATTTATGATGTAATCCCAGAGCTACTCAGTTTGTTGCAAGGAAGTAAAAGCTTTTATGTCTGAAAACATTGAATCCGAAAGCCCACTAAAACGTCAATTACGCACCATTATTTTTGGCACTGATACCCCCGCTGGCCGCTATTTTGATATTGCCTTAATGGTGTGCATTGTGCTGAGTGTCGCTCTAGTGTTTCTCGATACGGTAGAAGTGTTTCATCGTGAATACGGGCAGATTATTCGCGTCTTGGAGTGGGTCTTTACGATTATATTCACCCTTGAATATGGCCTACGTTTGTATTGTGCGACTCATCCCGTGTTATATGCCCGCAGCTTTTATGGCATAGTCGATTTGTTATCTGTATTGCCAAGTTATCTGGCGTTACTGATCCCTGGCGCTAACTTTACCTTAGTCATCCGAATTCTCAGGTTATTCAGGATTTTCCGCGTACTCAAATTACTGCGTTATTTGAGTGAAGGGAATGTGTTGCTTAGAGCCATGATGCAGTCGAGTCGTAAGGTCTTTATATTTTTCTTCTCGGTCAGTTTGATCGTTATGGTGCTCAGTGCGGTAATGTATGTGGTTGAAGGGCCTGATAATGGATTTAGTTCAATACCTAAATCTGTCTACTGGACAATTGTGACTATTACCACTGTCGGTTACGGCGACATTACCCCTAAAACAGGATTAGGACAGGCGATTGCCGCTTTTACTATGCTGATTGGTTACTCAATTATCGCGATCCCTACGGGGATTTTAACCGCGGAGATATCCCAAGAAGTGGGGCGCCATCGAGATTTACGCTCGTGCAATCAATGCCATAAAACCGGCCACGATCTTGATGCCATGTACTGTAGCCGCTGCGGATGCGAGTTAGATAGCCTAGATGCCCCCGTTGAAAATGACGCTTAGTCATTGTTTTAGCTAACACTTATTATTTATGCAGGTAACACACACGTATGACGCAAGCCAAGTTTGTTGAAGGCCCCATATTACGTCACATCTTAGTGATGAGTTCGACTGCCGCTGTGGGGATTTCTGCCTTATTTGTGGTGGATTTACTGGATATCTTTTTCCTGAGTTTATTGGGGGAGCATGAGCTTGCGGCGGCTGTGGGTTATGCTGGCAGCATCTCCTTTTTCACGACATCCATTGGGATAGGCTTATCAATTGCTTTAGGCGCTTTAGTGTCTCGCTCGATTGGCGCAAAAGATGTGGTGTTAGCAAAGCGGCTATTGCTCAATAGCGCTGTTGTGACAACGCTGATTAGCGTGCTGGTGGCCACCGTGGTCACTACTTTCATCCCTGAGTTGGTTGCCTTAGTAGGCGCAAGTGGCCATACGGCTGAGCTCGCTGCCAGCTACTTGTATATCTTAGTGCCTTCCTTGCCTTTTATTTGTCTTGCGATGGCGTTCGGCGGGGCTTTGCGCGCCGTGGGTGATGCAAAGTTATCCATGATGTCGACCTTAGCGGGCGGCGGCGTTAATGCTGTACTCGACCCGATTTTTATCTTCTTGTTCGCCATGGGGATTGAAGGTGCGGCATTGGCATCCGTTTTAGCGCGGGTGGCGGTATTTTTAATTGCTGGCCGCGGCGTTGTAGTTAAGCATAAGTTGTTAGGTCATTTCGATAAGGCGCATTTTATCGCCGATCTAAAACCCATCTTTGCCATAGCGGGACCCGCGATGTTAACCAACGTGGCGACGCCTATCGGTAATGCCTTTGTGACCCGAGCCATTGCCGATTTCGGTGACGCTTACGTGGCGGGCTGGGCGGTGTTAGGGCGTTTAATCCCTGTGACCTTTGGGATGATCTTTGCGCTTTCGGGTGCGATTGGCCCTATTGTTGGTCAAAATTTTGGTGCGGGACAGTTTGACCGAGTGCGCGAGAGTTTAACGCGGGCGATTCAGTTTTGTGCTGTGTATGTGCTGGTAATGTCTCTGTTGCTGTTTGCGCTTAAGTCACATTTGGTCAATGTGTTTGATATGAAGGGCGATAGCGCCGATCTTATCCACTTTTTCTGTAGTTATATTGCGGTATTCTTTATCTTTTCGTGGATTTTATTCGTGGCGAATGCGTCCTTTAATAACCTCGGTAAGGCTAAATATTCCACCTTGTTTAATGTTGGTAAAGCCACCTTAGGCACAGTGCCCTTTGTGTATTTGGGTGCACTTTGGGGCGGGGTTTATGGCGTGTTGATTGGGCAAGTTTTAGGGTCTATTTTGTTTGGTACTTTAGGTGTGTGGGTTGCCTACCGTTTAGTGGATAAAGTGGCGGCGCAGGCCCAGTTGTCCGCGATGGCGAATGTTGGCGGTATCAATGCCGCTCCCCGTAATGTTGCGCTGAGTGAAGAGGAGGAAATCGCGAACTGTGTGGCGGAGAACCTGCCGAGTGCGACCAATCCACTTTCATCTTCTTGCGTGCAGATGGCGCAATTAACCGAGGAGCAAGAGAGTGAGTCGGTATTGCCAATAACGTATTTAGAAGAAGGCAAAAAGCCGAACTGACTTTAGCGGTTAATGGTTCACCTGTTTTAGTGCTGATACAAACTGTCAAATAACGATATTGAATCAAACATAAACACTCAAGCTGGTTCACCGCGCGCCGTTAGGAATACAGAAAAACAAAAATGCCACAAGATTGCTTGTGGCATTTTTGTTTTAAGCGGCGTTTGCAGTTAATCGAGTCGGGTTAACAATGCAAAAATAGGCCGCTAGAAAGCGTTATTCTGCGGTACGCCTATTCTTCAGTACTGCTTATTCTTCAATGCTTGGCGCGTCTTGTTGGCCTTCGACTTGTTCAGTCGTGGCTTCTAATGCCGCCATTTTTGCGCGATCGGCCTTAGAGATGTAACCTGATTTCGCTGGTGAGCCGATAGTCACGGGATCGACTTTATTCAGTCTGGCCTTAGCGCGTTTAGCTATTTTCTTGATGATCTTTTGTTTCTTGTTCATGACGTCTCTAATTTCGTTTCGCACCCGCTATGCGCAGGAATATGAGGCCAAGGGCTCAATTGAGGGCGGATTCTAACTCAATCTGAGCTAACTGACTATGTTTTGCTGAATTGTTTTACTGAAAACTGTCGAAAAGAACTGCAACTTTTTGTCGACTAATTTGGCGGTCAATTTGGTAATAGCCCGTTTTCACGTGAGTTTGACTCAAAGGGCTGTACAGGGATGAGTGCAATCGATGTCGAGTATTTTGCGCTATATGCTGTCAGTTGGCGTTAAAAGCCATTATATTGCCCCGGATTATTAGTGCAATAAACTGACGCCAATGTCATTTTTATTGCTCCTGTACTACCCGAGGATAAGCTGTGTTACTCACTAAAATCACTTTTTTCGAGCGTTTTGAACACGATATCTTAAGTGGCACGAAAACCATTACCCTGCGCGATGAAGCCGAATCCCATGTGATAACGGGGCAAATTCTGCCTGTGTCCACCTTCGAAACTGACCGCTGGTTTTGTGATATCCAGATTATCGATGTCACGCCAGTAAAGTTAACTGAGCTCACCGAGATGCATGCCAAACAAGAGAATATGACTCTGCCACAGCTACGCGATGTGATTGCAGAGATTTATCCCGGCCTTGAGCAATTGTTTATGATCCGCTTCAGGATTTTGTCGCAGTAATCTGTCACAGTAAAATGTGCAGTGAGACATTCTCGCTCAATTCTAAATAAAAAAGGCTGCGCTGCAGCCTTTTTGTTCATTGTTTTAATGTCACTTGCTTCAAAAGCATATTCAGTTGTTGAAGCTTGCTACACTGTCCAAGGTAGTAGCTTTTGAGCTACGCGGTCGGCTTGGCCTAAACGAATGGCGGCACGATGGCGCATTCGATACAAGGCTTGGTAGCACAAGGGTACTAAGTACAAGCTAGTCAAAGTCGAGAACGACAAGCCACCAATAATGGCGATTGCCATGGGCGAATACGGCGGGCCGCCGCCACCGATTTGGGTTTCACCCATCGCCAGTGGCACTAAGCCCAACACTGTGGTGCCCACTGTCATCAATACTGGGCGCAAACGCGTGATACACACATCTCGAATGGTGGCGGACAATTTGTCGAGATCCGGCGTCATCTGGTTAATTTGATCCACCAGAACGATGCCGTTATTCACCACAATTCCCATTAAAATCAAGATGCCTATCATGGCCATCACAGAAATAGGCGTGCCCGTGATGAACAGCGCCCAGAATACACCTGTGATAGAAAATAGGATTGAAGTGATAATCGCCGTCGGTAATAACAGAGACTCAAACAGCGCCGCCATCACGATGTAAATCATCGCGACAGCCAATAGCATATTGGTTGCCATCACATTCTGATCTTCATCTTGACGCTCGAATCCACCGCGTAATGAATAGTCGTAACCATTAGGGAAATGGATATTTTCCATCACTTGCTTGATCTTAGTTTGCGCTTCTTCCGTGGTGAGGTTTTCTAAGTTAGCGCCAATCGACAAAGAGGTTTGGCGATTAAAGTGCTTGATCGTATCGAAGCGAGGTTGGATTTCAATCTTCGCTAAGTTATCTAAGGTGTACACCCTTTGGTCGATGCGCACTATCGGTAACTGCTTGAGTTTTTCGAGCGACTTTTGCCACTCTTTCTCATAGGCCATTTCGATGCGCAGTTCGCCATTAGGATCGTGACGGAACGATCGCAGCGGTGAACCGCGCAGTGCCATAGAGATACTCGAAGCGATTTCATTGAGTTTTAAATCTAACCGCGCCGCCATTTGCCTATCGATGCGGATAACCACTTCCTGTTGCGCACCGTTAAGCTCAGAGCGAACATCTTGCATTCCTTTGATATTTTGCAGTAAAGGGATTACTTGTTCGCTTAAGTTAATCAGCTCAGAGGTTGAGCGACCTGTGAGCGTCACGCGCACACCAGAGTTGTCATTACCCCAACCAAATTGCGGTTTGGCGATCGAATACTTAGGGAAGCCGCTGCGGATTTTCTTTTTCAACTCATCCAGTGGCATAGGCAAGTCTTTCTTCAGCAATATCACTGATGAACCGTCGTCGGATGAGTAGTAGCTGTAGACAGAATCAATATGAAATTCCTCTTTATTCTTATAAAGATACTCTTCCATTTGATTGACCATTGCCTCAGTGACATTGAGATTATGCCGACCTTCCACTTGATAGTTGATGTAAATCCGCTCCTTGCTCTGGCTGTCTTCTTGATCCTGTTTAACCATCGACAGCGGCAGGGCGGTAGACGCGAGAATGGCCACCGCAATAAAGCCTGAACGCCAAGGCCTCAGCAATACCCAGTTAAGCGTATTGTTGTAGAAGCGCTGTAACTTACCGGCATCCTTCTCGGGCGCGATGTCGAAGTGGAACTTAGTCAACATCAAAGGGATCAAGGTTTTAGCAACCAGTAGCGATGCCGCAAGCGAGATACAAATCGCGATGGCAACATGCTCTAGGAAAATTGTCAGCTCCACTTTCACGCCAAAAATATTGGGTAAAAATACGATGGCAGTGGTCATAGTGCCCGCCAATACGGCGAGGGACACTTTATCGACCCCAGTCATCACTGACTCTTCATTATCCTTGGGTGATTTGCCTTGTTTCTCCTGCAGCACGCTCTCGGTCACCACCACAGCGTTATCAATTAACATACCAATGGCGAGCAAGAGTCCCATCATAGACAGGATATTCAAGCTGTAACCGAGTAAATACATGGCGGCGAGCGTCATACCGATGGAAATCGGCACAGACGACACGACCACTAAGGTCATTTTCAGATTACGCAGGAATAAGTACAGCACCACAAAGGACAGCAGGGCGCCAATTAAACCCGAAAACAGTAAGTCCATCAGCGAAGATTTAACCCCAGAGGCTTGATCTTCCATGATAAACAGCCGAATACCTTGGAACTGTTGATCTTGCTTCGCTAGTTCGATGACTTTTAGTACGCGTTCAGACACTTCGACTAAGTTAGCACCTGATTCCTTAAACACATCTAAACCGACAGCATAGTGCTGATCTAAATGGCGACCTTCGATACGCTCTGGCAAGGCAAACTGCACATCTGCAATATCGCCTAAGGTCAATCCTGGGATCAGCACCAGTGCTTTGATATCTTCAAGGTTTCTAAACTCGCCCTTCGGCGACACTTGGTAAACGATGTTACTGGCCCTAAGCGTGCCAGCACTAATCACAAAGTTTTCTCTGCCGAGGCGGGCTTGCAAGTCGGTAGCGGAAAATCCACTGGCGGCAAGACGGTCGGCATTGATGCGCACTTCAATTTGCTTTTGTTCAACGCCGTACAGGCTGACCTTAGAGACACCTTCAACACGTTCAAGCGGACGTTTAAGCTGTTTATCGAGTAAATCGAATGCGCCTGACAGCTCGCGGTCGCTCGATATACGTATCGTGAGCACAGGCATGTCGGCGGTGGAGAATTGGCGGATAAAGACCCGCTCAACATCCTTTGGCAATAAATGCCGCACCGCATCGATTTTTTCCCGCGCTTCTAGGCTCTTAGTGGCAACGTTTTCACCCCACTTCATGTTGATTTCGATTTCAGAGCCTTCTTGGGAAGATTCTGATTCGAGCTCATCAATCCCACCCATAGTGGCGAGGGATTCCTCCAGCACTTTGGTGATATCGCGCTCGACTTCAGCGGGGGTCGAGCCCTTGTAGGGCACTTGCACCACAATCTGCGGAATATCGATACCAGGGAACATTTCCAGCGGTAACAAACGACTCGAGGCGAGACCAAATAGCAAGATAGCAAAGAAGAACATGCTGGTGGTCACGGGACGCTTAATGGCTAAACGGGTGAGGTTCATGGGCGAGCCTCCTCAACGTCATGCGCGATATCTGTGGCTGCAACGTCATACACTTTACGGTCGAACAGGGCGTAGAGCACTGGTAGCACAATTAAGGTCAGTAAAGTCGATAAACTCAGACCAAAGATCACTGTAATCGCCATAGGTGCACGCACCTCTGAACCATCGCCTAACCCCAGCGCCATCGGCAATAAGCCTAAGGTGGTGGTGAGCGTTGTCATCATAATGGGGCGTAGGCGCGATTTAGCGGCGGCGCGAATGGCATCGAGTTTTTCAACACCTTCGCTACGCAGTTGGTTGATGCGATCCACAAGCACAATCGCGTTGTTCACTACGATACCCGCCAACATGATAAGACCGATAAACACCACCACACTCAAATGGGTTTGGGTGATATACAGGCCCAGCACGCTACCCGCCAATGCCATAGGCACGGCAAAGAGGATAAGCAAGGGATGCAACAGTGACTCAAACTGACTCGCCATCACTAAATACACTAAGAAAATCGCTAAGATAAGGGCAATTTTGAGTGACTGGAATGAGTGCTCCATTTCCTCATTTTGACCACCAAAGCGGGCTTGTACCGATGCCGGTAGCACCTGTTGCGACAGTATTTGCTGCGCCTGTGCCACCGCATCGCTTAAGTCACCGTAGGCGAGGTTAGCCGACACCAGTGCCACACGTTGCTGGCTGATACGGTTAATCGCCGAGGGGCCTAATTGTAATGACACTTCGGCAACCGCACTTAAAGCAATAGGTTGATTGCTGTTCGGGTTGATGATTAAGGCATCGATATCGCTGATTTGATCGCGCTCGGCGAGTTCACTGCGCACCAGAATATCAATCTTACGATCACGTACCGTGTATTGGCTGGCAATGGTACCGCCAACGCGCTGGGCAATGCGGTTCGCAACTGTTGGCGCATCCATTCCGAGCGCCGCTAACCTTGCATGATCGAAACGGATACTCAGCTCAGGTTGACCATCGCGCAGACTGGTATTCACGTCAGCAAAACGATCCGATGCGGATAATGCTTTGACTAGGCTATCGGCACTGCGCTTGAGCAAGTTCAAATCGTAACCCGTGAGCTCAATCTCCAGTGGCGTTTTGAAGCTGAATAACTCAGGTTGCTCGATTTTTGCTTCAAGTTCAGGAATGCGGCGCGCGGTATCACGCAGCACTTGAGTGATCGCGTTATAGGCACTGTGATCTGTCAGTACCACTTGTAAACGGCCCCAGTTTTCACCACCGCGAGCGGTATCCGAGGTCATCAAACCACCGCTACCGGCTTGGCTATAGGCATGTTTGACTTCGGGTCTGTCCTTGATAGACAACGCGAGTTGTTGCAAAACCTTATCGGTTTCACTCACCGCCGTACCTGGTGGCAGTAGGATCTCCACATAAAACTCGCCCTGATTCATTGGCGGAATAAGCTCCATACCTAGGCGAGGTAACAGGCTAATACATGCGCCCGTTATCGCAATGGTGAGCAGCAGTGTGGTCATTTGTTGACGCAGCGCCGAGGCTAGCAGCTTGTGATAAACCTTCTCGATACTGTGATAGACAAAGTTAAATCCTGAACTCAAAGGACGCATGATTAGACCGATAAGCCACGAGAAGAAGCGGCCTAAAATCAGCACTAAGGTCAACAATGCACTTGGTAAGTAACTAAACATTAATAGAATAGGGAAGGAAAACACAGTCGCGCTATAGTGTTTAAACTTACCCATTTTAGTGGTGGGTTTATCCTTAGGTGTGGTTTTTATCAGTGCGGGTAAGGTTTTAAAGCCTTCGCGCGATGCCAGCATAGGGATAGAGGTTAAGGCGACTAATAGCGAGGCCAACAGGGCAAACGTGACTGTTAGCGCTTGGTCAGAGAACAGAGCGCCGGCAATCCCATCGACAAAGACTAAGGGCACAAACACCGCAAGTGTCGTCAGTGTGGAGGCGAAAATCGCGCCTGCTACTTCTTTAGTTCCAGTGACTGCGGCGTCTAACTTACTCATGCCTTCGCTGCGACAGCGGTCAATGTTCTCTAATACCACAATGGCGTTATCGACTAATAGACCAATGGCCAGCGCGATACCGCCTAATGACATGATGTTTAAGCTGATATCGGCAAAATACATCATGTTAAAGGTCGCGATAACCGAGAAGGGGATCGAGATGGAAATAATCAGCGTTGGGATGATGTTACGCAGGAACAGGTAAATCACTAGCATAGATAATAAACTGCCCATCAGCGCCGAAGACGTGACTTCACTGACCGCACTTTCGATAAACTCGGATTGATCGTAAATCACTTCGAGTTTGTTTTGCTTAGGATCTTGATTAATTTTGACGAGTTCATCGCGCAGTTTTTTGGCGACGGCGACAGTGTTAGCATCACCTTCTTTATAAATCGCCAGTTCAATCGATTCTTGGCTACCGATGCGGGTGATATCACTGCGTTCTTTATAGGCATCCGTAATCGTAGCGACTTCGAATAAACGTACTAAGGTTTGCTCGTCGCGATAGACGATCACTTGACCAAGTTCATCTAGTGAATTGAATTGGTTTAGCGTCCGCACTAAGTATTCGCGATCACCTTGGATCACTTTACCCGCAGAGAGGTTAATGTTTTCCTCATTAATGCGACGTTTAATGTCGTCGGCATTGAGGTTAAGTTGCGATAGTTTTTCTTGATTGAGCTGAATGTGTACTTCTTGCTCTAAACCACCGGATAAACGCACGGCGGCGACCCCAGAAAGCGCTTCTAAGCGACGCTTAAGCTCTTCTTCTGCGTAGGTGCGCATTTGCTTAAGATCGGCTTCTGAGGCATTGGGCACAGACAACGCGAGACGCATGATTGGGTCAAGGTTGGGGTTAAAGCGCAGTAATAATGGCTTTTTAACATCCAAAGGCAGGGCGATAGTGTCGAGTTTTTCGCGCACATCTAAACTCGCCATGTCCATTGTGGTGCCCCATTCAAACTCAAGCACTACATCTGACATGCCTGAGCGCGAAATAGAGCTGATTTTACGTAAGCCTTTGACCACGCCAACGGCTTCTTCAATCGGTTTAGAGACGAGCTGTTCAACTTCTACTGGCGCCGCACCGTCATACATAGTGCGAATGGTTAATGTGGGATAGCTTAAGTCTGGCAGTAACTTCACCGCTAAGCGGGAAAATCCCACCATACCGAATAAAATCACCGCCAGCATGAACATCCACACCGTGACTGGCCGTTTAACGGAAGTGCTGATAATTGACATGAAAGGCTCCTATCAGTTCTTAGCGGAAGCAAGATCGAGTGGGGTGATCACTTCGACTAAGGATTGGTCTTTCAAGTTTTGCTGGCCACGGGTCACGACTTGTTCACCTGGGTTAATGCCTGCAATCACTTCTACAGAGTCACCTTCACGGTAGCCAATTTCGACTTCACGGCGGTTAGCATTAGTGCCATCGATAACATACAGAGCTTGCCTGTTATCTTGGTTAATCAGGGCGCTATAGGGAACGGTAATCACGTTTTCATGGGTGTCATACTTAAGCTCAACACGGGTAAACATGCCTGCTTTTAGGCGCGCCTCTTGATTCGGTACGGCTAATGTCACTTTGAACGTGCCACTTTGTGGGTCAACAATCGGGCTTATCCGCAGCACTTTGGCATGGATAGCATTTTTACTTTGTTGATTGCTGAACACTTGTGCTTCTTGGCCGAGTCTTAAGCTGGCAAGTTGTTGCTCTGGCAGATGGACTATACCGTGGAGTTCATCTTGATTAACGATATAAAACAAATCGCCAAATTCCTTCGCCATGTTGCCTGCTTTCACATAACGTTTAGCGACGACACCGCTAATAGGGGACAGTACGCGGCTTTCTTTGACTTGTAGCTCGGCAAGGTCTTTCTTGGCGATGGCGGCTTGCAAGTTATATTCAAGTTTGGCCATCGAATCTGCGCTGATAAATTCTTTGTTGCCCATTTTCTTCAGACGATTCAATTCCTGCTCAATGATTTTAACTTCGGCTTCTGAGCGGTCTAAATCGTATTGCTGTCTTTTGGCATCGATAACGGCGAGCACTTGACCCTTCTGCACGCGGTCACCTTCTTCAACGGCTAGTGATTCAATGAGTCCAGAAATGCGGCTGACGACATTGGCTTCTTGAGGCGCTTCTAAGGTGGCTGTTGTGCTGTAGAAAGATGAAACGTTTCCTTGCATCACTGTGGTGGTTTCGACGGGAATGGCATATTTTTCTTCTTTTTTAGCCATTTCTTCCTTACCACAGGCTGCTAGCATTGAAATCATTAGCAGGGGTAGGGCGAATTTAGCAATGTTTGACTTTTCCATAAGTGTGTTACCTGTTGTCTTTATTGTGATGCCATTTGATAGCAGAAACCGTGCCAACATTAAATATAGCTTAATTTCATATAGTTAAGCTATATTTAAGTTAAGGCTAATGTGCGAATTCCACTAAATGTAGCTAAAAAGTTTAAAAAGTGATGAGAATAACTAAAGGCGGTTAACAGCGGTTACGCAAGTAGGCAATTGCAACAATGTATTTTGTCTAACAAGGGGAGTGTCAAAGGGGATTTTTTGATATGAAAAAAGCGCCCTCAGGCGCTTTTTAATGCGTAAGTCGTGGGACTTAGCGTTTGTCTTGTGCGACGAAATCACGCGCAGTTTCGCCAGTGTATAACTGACGTGGACGGCTGATTTTGTGGCCTGGTTGATCTAACATTTCTTTCCAGTGTGCAATCCAGCCTACAGTACGTGCCAGTGCGAACAGCACAGTGAACATACTGGTTGGAATACCAATGGCTTTCATGATGATGCCAGAGTAGAAGTCGACGTTTGGATACAGCTTCTTAGAAATGAAGTATTCGTCTTCAAGCGCAATGCGCTCAAGCTCCATTGCCACATCCAATAGTGGATCCTTAACTTTCAGTTCTTTCAGCACTTCGTGACAGGTTTCACGCATAACTTTGGCACGTGGGTCAAAGTTTTTGTAAACACGGTGTCCAAAGCCCATCAGACGGAATGGATCGTTCTTGTCTTTAGCACGTTCAATGAATTCAGGAATGCGGTCAACTGAACCGATTTCTTCTAACATTTGCAAACAGGCTTCGTTAGCGCCGCCGTGTGCAGGGCCCCAAAGAGACGCGATACCCGCTGCGATACACGCAAATGGGTTAGCACCTGAAGAACCGGCTAAACGTACGGTTGAAGTCGATGCATTTTGTTCATGATCAGCATGTAAAATGAAGATCCTGTCCATTGCACGTTCAACGATAGGGTTAACTATGTATTCTTCACATGGCACAGCAAACATCATGCTTAAGAAGTTGCCCGCATAGCTTAAGTCATTACGTGGGTACACGAATGGCTGGCCTGAAGAATACTTGTAGCACATGGCTGCTATCGTAGGCATTTTTGAGACTAAGCGATAAGCGGCGATTTCGCGGTGACGTGGATCGTTAACATCCAGAGAGTCTTGGTAAAATGCAGATAATGCACCCGTCACACCACATAACATGGCCATAGGATGAGCATCACGACGGAAACCTCTAAAGAAGAAGGCTAGCTGCTCGTGAACCATAGTGTGGGTTTTAACTGTATGTACAAACTCAGTATATTGCGCTTTTGTCGGCAGTTCACCGTAAAGCAGCAGATAACACAGGTCTAGGTAATCGGAGTCAACGGCGAGTTGATCGATTGGATAGCCACGGTGTAACAATATACCCAGATCACCATCAATATAGGTAATTGCAGATTCACAGGAGGCAGTCGCAAGAAAACCTGGATCAAAAGTGAAGTAACCTTTGCTGCCAAGTTTACTGATGTCGATTACGTCAAAACCAGCGGTTCCCTGCTTTACTGGCAATTCTATCGAGTCGTTCCCTGGTAATTCTAATTTGGCTTTTAAATCAGCCATACCCCGTTCTCCTTACTTAGTTCTTATCTGTGAGTGCGGCATGTCAAACCGCCATTACTTTACAGCCATTCTAGATCACATTTCAATTTAAATAAGCGTTTTAATTTGTTAGACCATGGTATAAATGCCTTTACTTTCCCATGCGGAACTGGCACTTACAGTAAAAAATCGTCAAAAAAACATAATTTGCATTCTGTGATGTTTGTATTTGACATTTGCCGCGAGTATACTTGCCTCGCCCAATAAGGGCCGCAAACAACGATTATAAAGCACCCTTTGTTTACATGTTAAATGAGTGCGTGCTCAGATAGTTAACTGTTTGTTTAAACTTTGCTTTTGTGTTTACTTTTGCCGTGATTCACATCCCAGTTTAAAGTTTGTACAAAAGCGGTTCACATAACAAAAAAAATGCTCAATGGAGCTGAGTGAGCAGAACGTGAAAAAGCAAAGACCTGTCCATTTAGATCTGCAGACCATTCGCTTTCCTGCAACAGCGATTGTGTCAATTCTTCACCGTGTTTCCGGTGTCATTATGCTGTTCGCAGTTGGCATTCTCATTTGGTTGCTAAATTCATCTTTAGCATCAGCTGAAAGTTTCGCTGGCGTACAATCTCTATTTGATAACTTCGTTATGAAGTTCATCATGTGGGGCATTATGACTGCACTGGCGTATCACTTGTTCGGTGGCCTGCGCCACTTAGTAATGGATACCGGTCGTTGGGAAGAATTGTCATCGGGTGCCGCATCAGCGAAAGCTGTATTTGCCTTAACGGTAGCCTTTTCAATCATAGCGGGGATTTGGGTATGGTAACCAATGCAGCAAGTTTTGGACGCAGTGGTGTTCATGACTATATTCTACTACGCGCTAGTGCAGTGATCCTCGCCTGTTACACCATTTTCTTGGTTGGCTTTATTGCATGTAGTTCCCCTCTCACCTACGACGTGTGGCATAGCCTTTTTAGCGCTCTGCCGATGAAAGTGTTTACACTTCTGGCGCTGGTAGCATTATTAGTACACGCTTGGATTGGTGTATGGCAAGTGCTGACAGATTACGTCAAGTGCACGTCGTTACGTGGTGTTTTACAGTTCACCTTTGTCGTTACCGTATTTTGTTATTTAGCGGCCGGCATTGTTATTGTGTGGGGTGTCTAAGTGAGTATTCCAGTACGCGAATTTGATGCTGTAGTGATCGGTGCCGGTGGCGCTGGTATGCGTGCAGCGCTGCAGATTTCCAAAGAAGGTAAAAGCTGTGCGCTTTTATCAAAAGTGTTCCCAACTCGTTCTCATACCGTATCTGCGCAGGGTGGTATCACCGTTGCGTTAGGTAACGCCCATGAAGATCATTGGGAACAGCATATGTACGATACCGTTAAAGGTTCCGATTTTATCGGTGACCAAGAAGCGATTGAGTTCATGTGTAAAACCGGTCCTGAAGCCGTTATTGAACTTGAGCAAATGGGTTTGCCTTTCTCTCGTTTCGAAAATGGCACGATTTACCAACGTCCGTTTGGTGGTCAATCTAAGAACTTTGGTGGCGAGCAGGCTGCACGTACTGCGGCAGCTGCCGACCGTACTGGTCATGCTTTGCTGCACTGTTTATACCAACAAAACGTTAAGCATAAGACGCAAGTCTTCTCAGAATGGTATGCATTAGATCTCGTTAAAAACGATGATGGCGCCGTTGTGGGTTGTACTGCGATTGAAATTGAAACGGGTGATATCGTTTATTTCAAAGCCAAAGCAACGATTCTAGCGACCGGTGGTGCAGGGCGTATTTACGCTTCTACTACTAACGCGCATATCAACACCGGTGACGGTGTCGGTATGGCAATGCGTGCTGGCGTGCAAATGCAAGACATGGAAATGTGGCAATTCCACCCAACTGGCATCGCCGGCGCGGGTGTACTTGTGACTGAAGGTTGTCGTGGTGAAGGCGGTTATCTGCTGAACAAAGACGGCGAGCGCTTTATGGAGCGTTATGCCCCTAACGCGAAAGATTTGGCATCACGCGACGTGGTAGCGCGTTCAATGATGACTGAAATCCGCGAAGGTCGTGGTTTAGACGGTCCATTAGGTCCACACTGTTTACTCAAGCTTGATCACTTAGGTAAAGAAACATTAGAAGCACGTTTACCAGGCGTGTGTGAATTGTCTCGTACCTTTGCCCATATCGATCCGGCCGATGGCCCAATTCCAGTGTTGCCAACCTGTCACTATATGATGGGCGGTCTGCCAACTAAAGTCAGTGGTCAAGTTATTCGTAAGAATGAAGACGGTACTGAACAAGATGTTATCGGTCTGTTTGCTGTGGGTGAGATTGCCTGTGTATCTGTTCACGGTGCAAACCGCTTAGGTGGTAACTCATTGCTCGATTTAGTGGTCTTTGGCCGCGCAGCGGGTCAGCATTTAGGTAAAGCTTTGGATGAGACTGACGATCCAAAAGACGCAAGCGATGCGGATATTCAAGCATCACTGGCTCGTCTAAATCGTTGGGAAAGCAACAAAGATGGCGAAGATCCAGCGCAAATCCGTAAGGATCTGCAACTGTGTATGCAATTAAACTTCTCTGTATTCCGTCGTGGCGATGCTATGGCTGAAGGTTTAGAGCAGTTGAAAGTCATCCGCGAACGTCTTGCAAAGGCGAAGTTGTCTGATAACTCTCGTGAATTCAACACTCAACGTATTGAATGTTTAGAGTTAGATAACCTAATGGCAACAGCAATCGCTACGGCCTATGCTGCTAACTTCCGTACTGAAAGTCGCGGTGCTCACTCACGTGAAGATTATTTAGAGCGTGATGATGAGAACTGGTTATGCCACAGCTTATTTGACCCTGTGACTGAAACGATGGATCGTCGTGCAGTGAACATGGCACCTAAGTTACGTGAAGCATTCCCACCGAAGAAACGTACCTACTAGGAGTTGCAAAGATGAAATTGACATTTGCAGTTTATCGCTACAATCCTGACGTAGATACTAAACCGTATATGCAGGATTACAGCTTAGAAGTAGCTGACGGCTCTGACATGATGGTGCTCGATGCACTGATTAAGTTGAAAGAGCAAGATCCAACTCTGTCATTCCGTCGCTCATGCCGTGAAGGTGTGTGTGGTTCTGACGGTGTGAACATGAATGGTAAAAATGGTCTGGCGTGTATTACCCCAATTTCAACCTTCAAAGGCAAGAAATTAGAAATACGCCCATTACCAGGTATGCCAGTTGTTCGTGACTTAGTTGTTGATTTAACTCAGTTCTATAAGCAGTATGAGAAGATCAAGCCTTACCTCATCAATGATGAGAAAGCACCAGCCCGTGAACACTTACAATCACCTGAAGAGCGTGCTCATTTAGATGGTCTGTACGAATGTATCATGTGTGCCTGTTGTTCTACGGCTTGCCCATCATTCTGGTGGAATCCTGATAAGTTTATCGGTCCAAGCGGTCTGCTTCACGCATATCGTTTTTTGATCGACAGTCGCGATACAGCAACAGAAGAACGTCTTTCTGAGCTGGATGACGCCTATAGCGTGTTCCGTTGCCACGGCATCATGAACTGTGTTGACGTGTGTCCAAAAGGTCTTAATCCGACTAAAGCAATTGGTCATATTAAGTCCATGCTGTTGAAGCGAGCAGTGTAATGCGAGAACCCGAGCTGAAACCAATAATAATATAGCTCTCGAAGAGTCACTTTCTGGTAGCAGAAGGTGACTCTTTTGCGTATGTAATGGAAGACAACGCGCCGTATATCTGGACATCTAGGGGCGGCAGAAATTATGCGTCGAAGGTAATCTCTACAGACTGCATATTTAATACTATGGCTAAGCACGTGTATAAAGTTTGAAAGGAATAGAAATGCACCAAGGCATCATGAAAGCCTGGCTCGAATCATCTCACTTAAGTGGTGCAAATTCGACCTACGTAGAAGAGATGTATGAAGCCTATCAAGAAAACCCACAGTCAGTCGCTGATGATTGGCGTGCGGTATTTGATAATCTCCCTCCTGTGAACGGTGCCTCTGTTGATGCGCCTGAAGCTGCTCACTCAAAAGTACGTGATTATTTTCGCAGTTTAGCGTTAGAAGGACGCCATAAGAGCTCTGCTCGTGTGACGGATCCTGAACTGGATGCTAAGCAAGTTAAAGTCCTGCAGTTAATTAACGCCCATCGTTTCCGTGGTCATCAAGGTGCTAACCTTGACCCCCTAGAACTGTGGAAACGCGAACCTGTGGCCGATTTAGATCCTGCCTTCCACGGCCTGACTAAAGAAGACATGGATCGTGAGTTTAATACTGGTTCTTTTGCTCATGGTGGCGAAACCATGAAGCTTGCGGATTTGGTAAAAGCACTGAAAGCCACTTATTGTGGTTCTATCGGTGCTGAATATATGCACATTACCGATACCGATGAGAAACGCTGGATCCAACAACGTCTCGAACCTTCCTTAGGTAAAGCTAACTTCGATAAAAGTGTTAAGACACGCATTCTTGAAGGCTTAAACGCCGCAGAAGGCATTGAAAAATACTTAGGTGCTAAATTCCCTGGTGCGAAACGTTTCTCGTTAGAAGGCGGCGATGCGTTAGTGCCTATGATGCGCGAAATTATTTATCGTGCAGGTGAAGCGGGTACTAAAGAAATCGTCGTTGGTATGGCTCACCGTGGTCGTCTAAACGTACTGGTTAACGTATTAGGTAAGCGTCCTGCTGAACTGTTTGATGAGTTCGCGGGTAAGCATGCTGATACCCACGGTTCGGGTGACGTTAAGTACCACCAAGGTTTCTCCTCTGATTTCGAAACGCCGGGCGGCAATGTGCATTTAGCACTAGCCTTTAACCCATCGCACCTTGAAATCGTTAACCCTGTGGTCATTGGTTCGGTACGTGCCCGCCAAGACCGTCGCGGTTGTAAGGATGGCTTACAAGTCATGCCTATTACTATTCACGGTGACTCAGCCATTGCGGGTCAAGGGATAGTACAAGAGACATTTAACATGTCTCAAACCCGCGGTTTTAAAGTGGGCGGCAGTATTCGCATCGTAGTGAACAACCAAGTGGGTTTCACTACGTCTAACCATGCGGACGTGCGTTCAACTGAATATTGTACTGACATAGCTAAGATGGTTCAGGCGCCGATTTTCCACGTTAACTCTGACGATCCAGAAGCGGTTGCATTTGTATCGCAGTTAGCCGTTGATTATCGTAACGAGTTCAAACGTGATGTGGTGGTTGAATTAGTCTGTTATCGCCGTCATGGCCATAACGAAGCCGATGAGCCAAGTGCAACTCAACCGCTGATGTATGCCAAGATCAAGAAACACCCAACGCCACGTAAGATTTATGCAGACAAGTTAATTGCTGAAAACGTGATTGCTGCCGATGAGGTGACTGGTCTTATCAATAATTACCGTGACGCATTAGATCAGGGTGATTGTGTGGTGAAAGAATGGCGTCCAATGACGCTGCATTCTGTTGACTGGACACCTTATATTGGTCGTGAGTGGGACGAAGCGTTCGAATCTGCGATGTCGGCAGAACGTTTACAAAACCTTGCGGACAAATTGAGCTACGTTCCTGAAAGCCATCCATTACAATCCCGTGTTGCTAAGATTTATGGCGACCGTGTTGCTATGGCAAAGGGTGAGAAACCACTCGATTGGGGCTTTGCAGAAACCTTGGCTTATGCCTCGATTCTGGAAGACAACAAGCGCGTTCGTATCACAGGTCAAGATTCTGGCCGTGGCACTTTCTTCCATCGTCATGCTGTGTTGCACAATCAAAACGATGGCACGACTTACATGCCACTACGCAACATTGCCGATGAGCAAGGTCCGATTGATATTACTGACTCAGTATTATCTGAAGCCTCAGTATTGGCATTTGAATACGGCTATGCGACGGCAGAACCTGGCGGCCTGACCATTTGGGAAGCCCAGTTTGGTGACTTTGCCAACTGTGCTCAAGTGGTTATTGATCAGTTCTTGTCATCGGGTGAACAAAAGTGGGGCCGTTTATGTGGTCTGACTATGTTGTTGCCCCATGGTTATGAAGGTCAAGGCCCAGAGCACTCAAGCGCCCGTTTAGAGCGTTTCTTGCAAATGTGTGCTAACCACAACATGCAAGTGTGTGTGCCTTCAACACCTGCACAGGTTTACCATATGTTGCGCCGTCAAGTGGTGCGCCCAATGCGTCGACCACTTATCGTGATGTCGCCTAAATCATTGCTGCGTCATCCATTAGCCGTGTCGAGTTTGGAAGAATTGGCCAGTGGTAGTTTCCAAAATGTGATCGGTGAAATCGATACCTTGGAAGCAAGCAAAGTGGATCGCGTTGTTTTCTGTAGTGGTAAAGTTTACTTCGAACTACTGGAAAAACGTCGTAAAGAAAACATCACTAACGTAGCGTTAATTCGTGTTGAACAGTTATATCCGTTCCCACATGATGAAATGATCGTTGCTTTGGCTGATTACCAACATGTTAAAGATTTTGTTTGGTGTCAGGAAGAGCCACAGAACCAAGGTGCTTGGTACTCGAGTCAACACCATTTCTGGGCCGCGATTCCTGCAGGTGCACAGTTAACTTATGCCGGCCGTGAAGCGTCAGCTGCGCCAGCATGTGGTTACCCTGAGTTGCATACACATCAGCAAGAATCTTTAGTGAACAGTGCCCTGAAACTTACAATCACACTGTAGTAATAGACATTTTATAAAAGGATAGTTTTTCATGAGTATCGAAATCAAGGTACCTGTACTACCAGAATCTGTTGCCGATGCCACGATTGCCACTTGGCATGTGAAAGTGGGCGAGCAAGTTTCTCGTGATCAAAACCTGGTTGATATTGAAACCGATAAAGTGGTTCTTGAAGTGGTTGCGCCAGAAGATGGCCACATTGGCGAGTTTTTGTTTGAAGAAGGCGCCACTGTTTTAGGTGAACAAGTGATCGCTAAGTTCATCGCGGGTGCAGTTTCTGGCCAAGAAGTGACTAAAGCTGAAGCAGAAGCGGCAACGCCAGCAGCTGCGACAAGTGACGAATCTAACGATGCGTTAAGCCCATCAGTACGCCGTTTACTGGCCGAGCACAATGTTGATGCTAGCAAAGTAAAAGGCACGGGTGTGGGTGGTCGTATTACGAAAGAAGACGTTGAAGCTTTTGTTAAGTCTGCCCCTAAAGCAGCGGCGCCAGCAGCACCTGCTGTGGCTCCGTTAGCGGCTGGCCGTAGCGAGAAGCGCGTGCCAATGACACGTCTGCGTAAGACAATCGCTAACCGCTTGTTAGAAGCGAAAAACTCTACCGCTATGCTCACGACATTTAACGAAGTGAACATGAAGCCCATCATGGATATCCGTAAGCAATACCAAGATATCTTTGAAAAGCGCCACGGTATCCGTTTAGGCTTTATGTCTTTCTACATCAAAGCTGTGACAGAAGCACTGAAACGTTTCCCAGAAGTCAACGCGTCTATTGATGGCGATGATATCGTTTATCACAACTACTTCGACATTAGCATCGCAGTATCAACACCACGTGGTCTGGTAACACCAGTGTTACGTGACACAGATACCATGAACTTAGCTGAAATCGAAAAAGCGGTTCGTGATTTAGCCATCAAAGGCCGCGACGGTAAGCTGACTGTGGCAGATATGACTGGCGGTAACTTCACTGTGACTAACGGTGGTGTTTTCGGTTCATTGATGTCTACCCCAATCCTTAACCTGCCACAAAGCGCGATTTTAGGCATGCATGCCATTAAAGACCGCCCAATGGCAGTTAATGGTCAGGTTGAAATCCTGCCCATGATGTACCTAGCACTCTCATATGACCATCGTATTGTTGATGGCCGTGAGTCTGTTGGTTTCTTGGTTGCGATTAAAGACTTCCTAGAAGACCCAACTCGTCTGCTGCTTGATCTGTAAGACAACTCGCTAAGAGTTCGCGCTTAAAGAAATAGTCAGACATACCCTCGTGACTGGCCCAAACGGGCCAGTTGGATTTGATTAGAAGTATACGGATAGATCATCATGAATTTGCATGAGTATCAGGCAAAATCCTTATTTGCCGAATATGGTTTACCAGTGTCAGAAGGTTTTGCATGTGATACAGCCCAAGAAGCTGTAGAAGCGGCAGGCCATATTGGCGGAAATTTATGGGTTGTTAAGTGTCAAGTACACGCTGGCGGCCGCGGTAAAGCGGGTGGCGTTAAAGTCACTGGCGATAAAGAAGAAATCAGAGCCTTTGCCGAACACTGGTTAGGCAAAAATCTGGTGACTTATCAAACTGATGAGAAAGGTCAGCCAGTTGCTAAAATTTTAGTAGAAAGCTGCACTGACATCGCTAACGAACTGTACCTTGGTGCCGTTGTTGACCGCGCGACTCGTCGCGTTGTGTTCATGGCGTCGACTGAAGGTGGTGTTGAAATTGAGAAAGTGGCAGAAGAAACGCCAGAACTCATTCACACTGCAATCATCGATCCTTTGACTGGCCCACAAGGTTATCAAGCTCGCGATCTTGGCTTCAAGTTAGGTTTAAACCCAACGCAAATGAAGCAGTTCACTAAGATCTTTATGGGTCTGGCGACTATGTTCGTTGATCATGATTTCGCACTATTAGAAATCAACCCACTGGTTATTACCACTGAAGGCAACCTACACTGCCTAGATGGTAAAATCGGTATCGACGGTAACGCACTGTTCCGTCAACCAAAAATCAAAGGCATGCACGATCCATCACAGGATGACGCGCGTGAAGCTCACGCGGCTAAGTTCGAACTTAACTACGTAGCATTAGACGGTAACGTTGGCTGTATGGTGAACGGTGCTGGTCTGGCTATGGGTACTATGGATATCGTTAACTTGCACGGTGGCAAGCCAGCGAACTTCCTAGACGTAGGCGGCGGCGCGACTAAAGAACGTGTAGCAGAAGCTTTCAAAATCATTCTGTCTGACAGCAATGTGAAAGCGGTTCTGGTTAACATTTTCGGCGGTATCGTACGTTGTGACATGATCGCAGAAGGTATTATCGGCGCTGTTAAAGAAGTGGGCGTTAAAGTACCTGTTGTGGTTCGTTTAGAAGGTACTAACGCTGAACTTGGCCGTGAAGTATTAGCTAAATCAGGTCTTGATATCATTGCAGCTACCAGTCTGACTGACGCGGCTGAGCAAGTAGTTAAAGCTGCGGAGGGCAAATAATGTCTGTCTTAATCAATAAAGATACCAAGGTAATTTGCCAAGGTTTCACTGGCGGTCAAGGTACATTCCACTCACAACAAGCTATCGATTACGGTACGCAAATGGTGGGCGGTGTGTCTCCTGGTAAAGGCGGTCAAACTCACTTAGGTCTACCAGTGTTTAACACGGTAAAAGATGCTGTTGCTGCAACTGGCGCAACGGCAACAGTGATCTATGTACCGGCACCATTTTGTAAAGACGCCATCCTTGAAGCTATCGACGGTGGCATCGAGCTAATCGTTTGTATCACTGAAGGCATTCCTACACTGGACATGCTGCAAGTTAAAGTGAAGCTTGAAGAAACTGGCGTTCGCATGATTGGCCCTAACTGCCCAGGTGTTATCACCCCAGGTGAATGTAAGATCGGCATCATGCCAGGTCACATCCACTTAAAAGGCAAAGTGGGTATCGTTTCACGTTCAGGTACTCTGACCTATGAAGCGGTTAAGCAAACGACTGATGAAGGTTTCGGCCAATCTACTTGCGTAGGTATCGGTGGTGACCCAATTCCAGGTACTAACTTCATCGACGTATTGGAAATGTTCCAAAACGATCCACAGACTGAAGCGATTGTAATGATCGGTGAAATCGGTGGTAACGCTGAAGAAGATGCGGCTGCTTACATCAAAGCACACGTAACTAAGCCTGTTGTGTCTTACATTGCTGGTGTAACTGCACCTGCAGGTAAGCGTATGGGCCACGCTGGCGCGATTATCGCTGGCGGTAAAGGTACTGCAGAAGACAAATTTGCTGCATTAGAAGCAGCTGGCGTGACAACTGTCCGCTCGCTAGCTGATATCGGCAAAGCGCTGCGTACTCGTACTGGTTGGTAGGCTAAACCGTTCGATACTAAAAGGCGCCTAAGGCGCCTTTTTTATTGGCTGTAAAATGACAGGAATGGGATTGAGCTAACACCATGAAGACTAGATATTTTTTCTTCTACGGGTTAGATTGATGCTTCTCTACTCGGCAGTCGCCTGCGCCATGGGTGAGCATAGCGTGATGAGAGCCATTAACCATGAGCTAAGTGCTTATGGCTTCGGTGCTGTTTCTGCAAAATATCTTGAATTCAAATTTTTATCACACGGTTGCAGCCTATCGCTGCGAGCGTATTTGTATTATGGGGCTTACCGCATTGGGGGAGGGTAAGCCACTGAGTCGATGTTAGCCTGAGTCACGGCTTGAACATCACGTTTCTTTACGAGGGAAAGACTGTGAAAACACCTAAAATCATTATTTCGGAAATCGATTTAGAAAGACTAGAGCGATTATTGGAGTCACTGCCGGCAAATGCGTTTCCGGGCAAAGCGGCATTGGAGGCTGAATTAGACAGGGCCGATATCGTGCCTGCATCTCAGATGCCAGCAAATGTGGTGACCATGAATTCGGAAGTGAAGTTTAGCGTTTCATCCAGTAATGAAACCTTCTGTTTACGTTTAGTGTATCCAAAAGACATCAATGGCGCGGGCACGATTTCTATTTTGGCGCCGGTGGGGAGTGCATTATTAGGGTTGTCTCAAGGCGATGAGATTGAATGGCCAGGCCCTGGTGGTTCTATGGTAAAAGTGCGTATTGAAGAAATCCTGTATCAGCCTGAGCGCAGTGGTGATTACCACCGTTAAGCTTAAGGTTCTGGCGTAGTGTCGTTGACGTTACGCCAATAGTAACCATTTATCGATAGGCTGATGTATTAAGCGATCCATTTTTGAAGGAGTAAAGATGATAACCCAAACTGAACGATTAATTATTCGGCCATTTACTGAGCAAGATTGTGAAGCCCTGTATTTGATGAACAGTAATCCGGCGATGCTGAAATACATTCCCACTGCTGCTTTTACGTCTCGTGAGCAGGCGGTTGAGTTATTTCACCAGGTGATCCAAACCGATTATCAGCAACATGGTTTTGGTCGCTGGGCGGTAGAGCATAAAGCCGATAAACGTGTGATCGGTTTTTGTGGCCCGAAATTCATTGCAGAATTTAATGAAGTCGAACTGGGTTATCGTTATTTCCCTGAGTATTGGGGCACAGGGATTGGCACTGAGGCCGCATCTGCTGCATTAGCCGAATTTAAGCGTTTTGGCATAGAGCAGACAATTGCACTTATCTTAGAAGGGAATCTCGGCTCCGAAGGCGTGGCTAAGCGCGTAGGCATGCACTGGCGCGAGCAAAATGAGTTTATGGGCCATAAAGTGAATATCTACGCCAAGCTATTATAACGATTTGCCGATTAACATCATCCAATAAAAAAACCAGCCTAAAGCTGGTTTTTTGTGTCTCGGCGATGAAAGCTGAAGTCGACTAAGCGTCGTTATGCTCACAGGTATCATTGGTGCAAGTGCCGTACAAATATAAGCTGTGATTCGTCAGCTTAATGTTGTGTTTCATGGCAATTTCATCTTGACGACGTTCGATAACTTCATCTGAAAACTCAATCACTTTGCCACACGACAGGCAAACTAAGTGATCATGGTGATGCTGAGTTGAGAGTTCGAAAACAGCTTTACCGCTTTCAAAATGGTGACGACTGACAATGCCAGCATCATCAAATTGGTTTAACACACGGTAGACGGTGGCTAGACCAATTTCTTCACCCAAATCCAGCAGCTTCTTGTACAAATCTTCTGCACTGATATGTTGGTTTTCAGGTCCTTGCATCAGTTCTAGGATCTTGACTCGTGGCAGGGTAATTTTCAAACCCGCTTTTTTTAGCGCTTGATTTCCATCTGTCATTGCTAATCTCTTGATTGCAGAACCAATAGGTTCATCCGTGGATAGTGTTTGCCATTATAGGGGCTCAGGTTGAAAACTTAAACCTTTGTTCTGGCTTTATAGCGCGATATGCAGATAAATTGTGTCAATAGGCGTTAAATCACAATATTTTGCGGCAATTCAAGCATAGTTTTTGTATGGTTATACCAAGGAATAATATTCACGGCTGCCAAAGTCAGTAAGAATAATTCAAATAAATAAAATAATAAGGAATCGGCATGTACCAGCAAATTGTGGTGTTAACCGGCGCGGGGATCTCTGCGGAATCGGGACTACGCACCTTTCGCGATCAAGATGGTTTGTGGGAAGAACATCATATTGAAGACGTTGCCACACCTGAAGGGTATGAACGTGATGCTGAACTTGTGGAACGCTTTTACAATAGTCGTTGGCAGCAATTGCACAGTGGTACGGTTGAGCCCAATGCCGCGCACCTTGCCTTGGCAAAGTTAGAGGCAGAATTTCAAGGTCAGTTATTGGTCGTGACCCAGAATATTGATGATCTGCATGAGCGTGCGGGTTCACGTCGATTGCTGCACATGCATGGCGAACTATCCAAAGGCCGTTGTCCGCGTTCGCGTCAGACTTTTATTTTACGTGAGCCTTTTGGTGCCGATAACTGTTGTACCTGCTGTATTCCTGCCCAGCGTTTGCGCCCCCATGTGGTGTGGTTCGGTGAAATGCCCTTAGGGATGGATCGAATTCACGATGCGCTCGATAACTGCGACTTGTTTATTGCCATTGGCACCTCTGGTACTGTTTATCCTGCCGCAGGCTTTGTCGATACCGCTAATCATCACGGCGCGCAAACAGTAGAAGTGAATATGATGGCACCCGATAGACACAGTCAGTTCCAGTATCATCTGACTGGCAAAGCGGGTGAGTTAGTGCCTCAGTTGGTCGAGACTATTTTAGCGGGCCGAGTGATTGGCAGTGAGTCGAACACATGAGTGATAAAATCGCGATAATTATGCGTGGTTTACCGGGCAGTGGTAAGTCACATTGGGTTGAAACTTATATTCTTTCCCTTGCTTTAGAAAAAGCCATTGGCGTGCGCCAACGCGGTGTCTTTTCGACCGATAGCTTTTTCTATCACCAAGATGAATACCGCTTCGATGCCAAGAAGTTGCCTGAGTATCATCAATGTAATCTGACGGGGTTTATTCAGGCACTGTCTTCAGGCGAGCCCGTGGTGATTTGCGACAACACTAATCTGTGCCGCTGGGAATACATGGCCTATGAAGCGGCGGCAAAAGCCTTAGGTTATCAAGTCCGAATTATGCTGATAGGCGAACCGAGCAATCCTGCCCATCAGTTGGAATGCGCAAAACGTAATCGTCATGGCGTGCCTTTGGTGCAAATTCAACGTATGGCAAAGGTATTTGAGGATTTTTAAAATAAGGCGCTTAGTCATCATGAGTGCTGTGACGCTTTTGTCGCAGTAAATCTGATTAGGCCTTTGCCTTTTATTTTACCTATGGCCCGCGATGTTTTCGTCCTGTCATTTTTTGTTCTGTAACAAGGCTGTTGTACGCTGTTTCAAACCACTGCTTTTGCATACTGTTACTCGCCATTTTCCTTATCTCTTTAGCTGTGAGCTTTAAGCTTGATCCCAAAGACAGTTTATCCACTTAAGTCAGCGTATGATGGTCAATGTATAATGCGCGAGCTTATGTGTGGCATTGACGAGTTAATACTCGATTGTAGTTGGCATTATATTAATTATTGCGCGCAGGCTAAGTACATCAAAGGAAGGGGCCATGCTCACTAAAATTTTACTGACAGTCTTAGTCATTGCTGGCGCTTGGTTTTTGCTGATGAAGCGCCAGCGACAAATTGTGCCTCAGGCCGCGAATATCAGCACTAAACGTTTAAATGAACCCCTGTGGCGTCGTTATTTACTCACAGGCGTGTTTGTGGTGCTCGGACTGAGTGTGCTCAGTTATAGTGTTTGGTATTGGCGCGATCAGCACAAAATAGTCACGGTAAGAATCGTGTCACCCAATGCTGACAACAATGGTGAGTATCGCGTGCGTAAGGGAGATATTTCAGATTCTAAAATGGTGACGCTCGATGGCATCCATATTCGCTTTTCGACCCAAGAACGGCTGACGATCATCGAGACCGATTAAGGCATATTTATTTTACTAAATTATCCTTCGCGCCTTTTCATTGCCAACTTATGCGGTAAACTAGCGACAATTTTTTAGCCTGCACTTAAGTGGGATCGTTAACTTAAGTTTTTTTCAGGAGGACAAATGATTACTGCTTATGTGTATGAAAATCGTCACCTTACTGTGACAGAGCTCGGCATACTGGACAGTATTCCCGCATCGACCATTTGGTTAGATCTGTATAAACCCGATGATTCGGAGCGAGAATGGTTAAGTCATTTTTCTGTTGAAGAAGTGCCTGACGAAGAAGATATCAATGAAATTGAGGCCTCGGCACGTTTTTATCAAAACAGCGATGGCCTGCATATCAATTCGTTATTCCCCCAGCGTGTCGGCCAAGATGTGCGTGGCGTTAACGTGTCCTTCAACCTTCGCACCAATTTTTTACTGACAATCCGTGAAGAAGACGTGGGTCTTATCCGCTTGCTGCGTAACTATTTACGTTTGGGCCGGTTAGATGTGTCGACGCCGCAGGAACTGTTTCTCGAATTATTTAATCTGAAAGTGGATTATCTGTCTGACTTAATCGAAGACGTTTACACAGTTCTCGAAAATGTCGGTGAGCAAGTATTTGATAACGATGAGCTTGATGATGTATTTAAGCTTATCACTCTGCAAGAGGACTCCAATGGTAAAATCCGTTTGAGTTTGCTCGATACCCAGCGTTCACTGCGTTATATGCAGCGTTACTATCGTGGCCAGCTATCCGATGAGCACTTGAAGGACTTGCGGGAAATGTTGTCGGATATCGAGTCGCTGATGCCCCACAGTCAATTTATTTTCGATAAATTAAACTTCTTGCTTGATGCGGCCATGGGTTTCAGTGGCCTGCAACAGAACAAAATCATTAAAATCTTCTCGGTTGCCGCTGTGGTGTTTCTGCCACCAACCTTGATTGCCAGTAGTTATGGGATGAACTTTACCAGTATGCCTGAGCTTGAGTGGCAATACGGTTACCCTATGGCGATTGTGATGATGTTAGCCAGTGCCGCCGGTACTTACTTCTTCTTTAAACGTAAACATTGGTTATAAGTTAGCCGCTAGACGCGTTGGTTTTGTCGAATAAAAAAATAAGGGTCGAATATAATATTCGACCCTTATTCTTATCACTGCGATTGTATCACTGTGATTTAATCACTTCACTTGATTTAATGAGCTTTATGCCACGACTCTAACTCTATGACTTTGATTAAATCAGTGCCGCTAGTTATGCACCAATTGTACGGCTACTTGACTCAGCCATTATTTACGACTGTCACCACCAAAGTAGTAACTCACTCGCTCGCGGGGATTCAAGTACTCGTGGACTTTTTCAGGAAGCGCCGCAGGGGGTAAGCAGCGCACTATGCTGATCCCTTCAATCTCTAAATCAACGATAGGCGCTTGATCTTTAGGGACTAACGCATCGTAAACCAATATCTTAGGGCATAGCAATTTAGTTAAGTTAACCGACATCACCATGGCATATTGACCGCTGGATAATTCCACCACACTGCCGGGAGGATAAATGCCGAGCATCTTGATCATCTTGCCAATGTATTCTTGATTAAGCTTAGTTTTGTATTGCTTGTATAAATGTCCCAGAGCGGCATAGGGCATTCTGGCTTTGCCCTGTTGGCTTGGATAACACAGAGAGTCATATTCGTTCACTACCGCAATCAATTGCGAAACTTTATCGAGAGCCTCTTCTTTTAGGCCTTTGGGATAACCACTGCCATCGAGAAACTCATGGTGATTGATGATTGCAGGTAAGGCTGCTTGGGGAAAATTATCGGCTAATTTGAGCAGCTCAATCCCAAGTAACGGATGCTGCTTGATGAAATTAAGCTCTGGCGCCGACCAAGGCGTCGATTTTTTAAGAATTTGGGGTGGAATTTTTAATTTACCCACATCGTGGAATAGGGCACTGAGACCCACAGTTTCAATCTCACTTCTATCCCATTCCAGTTCTTTAGCGATCAGCATAGAAAGAATCGCGACGTTCAAAGAATGGTAATAAATACTTTCGTCTTGCTTGGCATCGCTCATTAAATGTAGCACTAAGTTATCTGAATTAAGCAGCTGTTCGACGATGGAGTGTACTAAATCTTTGGCGTCATCGACCGCATTTAAGGGGCGATTACGCAGCTTAGAGATGAGGCTGCGCATCATGGCTACCGAACGGGTAAAGTTTTGCTCGGTTTTATGAATATCGCGGCGTAATTTTTTTTGCACTTCGATTTGTTCGGCCTTGTACTGATCCATGTCGTTCTTAAGCACATTGATCTCAGCACTTGGCGGTAATTTGATTGGGTTGACTGCGTCAGCATCTATGGGAGCGACATCACTGCGTTCTAAATCGACAATGACATGCTCGATGCCTAGATTTTTAATCAACTCGATTTGTGCAGCTTGTTTAATATGAAAGCTACTGAATAAAAAGGGATGATCTTTCCAAGCCACAGGCAAACGCACAAAGTTGCCGACTTGAAGTTGATGGACTGAGACTTTACAGCTTTTTTTCATATTCTTGTTATCGTGAAGCCTAATGTGAGTTATTTTATCTCAATGATGCTGCTTTACAATTACTTAACTAACATGTCAGCATAGTAAGCCTAGAAAGTAGTCAATCCATTGAGGAAGTATGGACTTTATTGAAGTATACCCTAATGCGTTGCCGAATGACTTGTGTAACCGTCTCATTCTGGCATTTGAGCAACACGCTGGCGTTGTTGATGGACAAACGGGCAATGGCGTTGATTTGGAGAAGAAGATCAGCCGCGATTTGGCTTTAGATAGTTTCGTCGACCTGCAGCCCCTCAGAAACGAACTCTTAGGTTATACCTTAAAGGGCGCAGTAGATTATTTCACAAAGTACTCAATGGCGCTAATGGGCGCGGTCGCAGTGTCTGTGAGTGATGAAGAAGGCCAACCTGTGACGCTAACTCCGACTAATTTTTCGACGCTGGGTGCGCCTAGGGCCGATGGTTTAGTCAAGTATCTGTATCGCAGTGGCAGTATTAATATTCAAAAGTATCAGCAAAATAAAGGCGGTTATCCCCATTGGCATTCGGAGCAATTCCCGCAGAATGGCCACAATGAAGCCTTACATCGCGTCGTACTTTATATGTTTTATTTAAATGATGTGGAAGAGGGCGGTGAAACCGAATTTTATTATCAGCAACGTAAAATTTCGCCGAAAAAAGGCACTATGGTGATAGCGCCTGCGGGATTTACTCATACACATAGGGGAAATAAACCTGTAAGTGGTGACAAATATATTGCCACCTCTTGGATCATGTTTAATCGCGCCGAGCAGTTATATGCGGTGATTGCCTGATAAAGTCCAGCATCCAGATGCTTGTCAATATCTTTGTATTGAGCTATCCCTGCTGTTAAACAGGGATACGGATCCTGAAGAGTGCACCTTCTAAGTGGCTTTCTTCAATCTTTAAACTGCCACCGTAGCTGTGAACAATTTCATCACACACAGCTAATCCGATACCTTGTCCTGGTGACTGAGTATCTGCCCGAACGCCGCGTTGGATAATCTTTTGTCTTAGGTTTTCTTCAACACCCGGGCCATCATCCTCAACGATAAGTTCAAATTCGCCATGCGAATTAATTTGAGCAGAGACATGCACTTGACTGATACATAAGCGGAAAGCGTTTTCCATTAGGTTGCCACACAGTTCCATCAAGTCGCCCTTGTTGCCAGGGAACATTAAGGCGGGAGGAATGTTCGCTGAGAACTGCACTTGCTTATCGCGATAAATTTTAAACAACATTTGCGCTAATTGGTCGACTAAGGGCGCAATCACCGTTTGTTCTTGCTTCAGGCCTTGGCGGCCTAACATAGCGCGTTTTAATTGATATTTGACCAGCTGATCCATCTGGCTGACTTGTTCCATGATTTTTTCGCTCGCCGATTGTTTACTCAAGCTGGCGTCATCTGTGATGGCATGCACAGCGGCTAAGCGGGTCTTTAGGCTGTGTGCTAAGTCATTCATGGCATTTTGATAGCGTTGTTGCTGGGCACTCGATTGTTGCAGCATTTGGTTGAGTGCTTGAGTTACGCCTTCGAGTTCAACAGGATAGCCTTCAGAAAGTGATTTACTCTTACCTTGGTTAATTGATTGCAGTTCATTTTGCATCCGAACTAAGGGGCGCATACCCCAATAGGCGGCGCTAACTAATAGAATTAACGCTAAGGCTAATACCATGGCTAAACGAATATAAGTGCGTTTACTGAACTTACTGTATTCCTGCTCGAGTTTGGCGGCATCTTTGAGGACGAGCAGGTTGTAATGTACGCTGGCAATTTCCACCGCGAGCAAATAGACGAAGTAACCTCTGTCATCGGCCATAGTAAGATAATAGGGCGGGGAGTCGTTGCGAATTTCGTTAAAGCGCTCGCAAGTATCAAATAAGCCACGGTCTACTGCGAGGGATGAAGTCCAAACTTGTTTAAATTTTTCATCGCAACTCGCAATCACATAACGTTCTTGCTTATTATTTTCCTCCAGCCACGCACTGGTATCGGGGATGAGATCGTGCTCCCGCAATTCGGCGGCGACTTGGGGAATTTCGGCAATGAGTTGTGCGGTTTCTTCGTTATAGCTATTTTGCGCATGCAGAATATTCACCATCCATGCGAGACCAAAACCCACTAAGGCAATAATCGATAGCGAGGTGAGAAACATCCGCGTCAGTAGACGTTTCTTAAATTTTAATCTTAGTTGCATGGCAGGTTAAATTTATATCCTTGGCCGCGAATGGTGACGATAGGATTGTCTATCCCATCGCGGGTCAGTTTTTTACGCAGGCGGCTGACCATGACTTCAATCGTATTCGGATCGCCTTCTTTATCGCCATAAATCACATCGAGCAAACGTTGTTTGGCAACCACCTCATGGCAATGACGCATTAAATATTCGAGGATCAAATATTCAAAGGCGGTGACTTCCATGATTTCATCGCTCAAGGTGACTTGTTTAGCGGCGAGATCAAGTTTTAATTCTCCACTGCAAATTACCGGTTTAACAAAGCCTGCACTGCGGCGTACTAAGGCATCTAACCTAGCGACGAGTTCTTCTTTTTGAAAGGGCTTAACTAAATAGTCATCGGCTCCGGCATTTAGGCCTTCGACTTTATCCTGCCAATTGACACGTGCGGTGAGGATTAATATCGGCGCTTTAAGATCGGCTTCTCTGAGTTGTTCAATTAAGCTAATGCCATCTTGATCGGGTAATCCTAAATCGATAATTGCGACATCGATCGGGTAATTTGTGGCTTGATAGAAACCTTCTTTGGCTGTGAGCGCCACTTGAACTTGATTGCCGAGATCGCTTAATTGCACTTTTAAGTGGTGGGATAAAATAGGATCGTCTTCAACAACCAAAATTCTCATAATATACATGCCTTAATGTGGATGAGCTAAGCCTTAGCAAAGCAGTCTACGCAAAATCACACTGATAACCAAATAGAGTCTTAGCATATCTTAGTCGAACTTAACCTTTGCTGACCGAGCGGAACTTGTGGTCAAAATAAGTACTCATTTATTGTTGAATAAGAAAGTATTACAGCAAAAAGTATTAGCGTATCGGTGAATTCCCCCAAGGAGACTTTTGTCTTCTGATCCGCAAAATGCCGTTACCACAGATAATTGCACCTAAGGTAAATAGCATCACCGCCATCATAATAAAAGATAATCTCAACCAAGGCGCTTCTTGCGCTAAACGCATTTGTATCGCTTCAATCGTGGTGACACCCCAGACGGTAAAGACACTCACAAATAATAGAACTTGTAATAAACGCAGTAAGTAAACTGAATTAAAGCATAAAGCTAAGGGGGCTATTGCAAAGGGGATAGCAAAGTTGATTTGTTCATAACGTACAAAGTGGGCACACAATAGCCAGCACGCTATCAGGATCCAAAGACTTCTCCACCACATTTGTTCAACTCCAATTAACGTATCAAAATAGTAAACATAATGTATCTAAAAACAAACTTCCGTACTATTGGCATGTTCACATTTTGCTAATTTTAGAAAAATGAATTGGCATCATTAATGTAAACAAACAGCGCAGGTTTAAGTGTGAACAAAAAATATAAATAAAAACGCCCAACACAGAGGCTGGGCGTGATGGGTATTTAACTAAGGCTAGTTAGATTTATCTGAATGATGAACTTGCTCATCAAAATTTCTAGCAGCCTTACCCGCTTGTGTGTTGTTAAACACTTGCTCGTTAAATTCACCTTCAGATTTCGCAATAATCACTGTTGCGACACAGTCGCCCGTCACGTTAACAGCGGTACGTACCATGTCGAGTAGGCGATCAACACCGATAATCAATGCAATACCTTCAACTGGTAAGCCAACTTGATTCAATACCATGGCCAGCATGATAAGTCCAACACCCGGAACGCCAGCTGTACCAATGGATGCCAATGTTGCTGTCACCACAACGGCGGCATAATCGGTGAGCGAGAGTTCAATGCCAAAAACCTGGGCGATAAATACAGTGGCCACACCTTGCATAATTGCAGTGCCATCCATATTAATGGTCGCACCTAAGGGTAGCGTGAAGGCAGCAATCTTATTATCGACACCTAATCTATGCTCAGAGGCTTCTATGGTAATCGGTAAAGTGGCATTTGAACTTGCTGTTGAGAAGGCAAACAATTGCACATCGCGCATTTTACGAATAAATATGAATGGATTGAGGCCTGAGAAGAGTTTTAGAAGTGTCGGGTAAACAATAAACGCATGGACCAGTAATACACCGAGAACCACGAAGAAATATTTAACTACGCTACCAAAGGTCTCTAAACCGAGCGTTAATGCTAGTTTTGCCATCAGCGCAAACACACCATAAGGTGCCAATTGCATAATCAGTGTCACGACGCGCATGATGACTTCATTTAAATCTTCAAACAAAGCCGCAACACGTTTACCTCGCTCACCAATATGGGCAATCGCAAAGCCAAAAATTACCGCAAAAATAATGATTTGCAGCATATTTCCTTCACTCAATGCCTGCATCGGATTGGTGGGGACTATATTGATAATCACGCTTGAAAGACTGGGCGCTTCTTTGGCAATGTATTCCATTTTTTCTGAAGCGAGTGAAGCGTTCCCAGGATGTATAAGGACTGCACTGACAATCGCAACTACGAGAGCAATTGCGGTGGTGAATAAATAGAAAGCAAGGGTTTTGCCACCTAAACGGCCTAATTTTGAAGGCTCACTCAGTGAGCAAGTGCCACAAACTAATGAAATAAAGACTAAAGGAACAACTAACATTTTTAAGCTGGAGATGAAAATGGTGCCGATAACATGTAAAAAACCTTCGGTAATATAGTCTTTTACGATATCGCTTTCTGGAAAGGCATTGCGGAGTATGAGACCTAAGACAATACCTGTTCCCATACCGATCAGAATTTTGCTTGTAAGGCCGAGTTTATTTTTTATCGAAATTGCCATGGAGAGTCCTGTGTGTTTTTTATACATTCTATTTTTTGGCGCTCACAAGACTAGCAAGAAAACGGCGAAGATGAAATGACAAATGGTGTTAAAATATTTGCGTTTTTTGTGAAATAAAATAAGGTGCTAGTGAGTAAAATGCGTGAAAATTGTGTAATGTTAGCCTATAAGTTATAAGCGTCTAGCTTAAGTATCATCATCAGAGTAACAGGGAGCCTGACAATGAAGTCAGCGTATAAGGTTTTTCTCGCAGGAATATGTTCACTTTTCTTGGTCGCATGTGGCGGCGGAGGCAATATCTCCGACGATGGCACTGGCACTACACCATCAGATAAATATGTCATTAAACTGGGGCTGACAAATTCAAGTGGGCAACCAATTGATGAAGTTTCGAATGCTGCACCAGGAAAGTTAACAGCAACCTTGACGAAAAATTCTTCAGCTTTTAGTGGTGCAAGAATTGTTTTTAGTCTAGAAGGGCAAGGAGTGTTAACTCCTGATAGTGGGGTGACTAATACTGAGGGTAAGGTTTCTATTGATGTCTTGCCTGGTAATATACTTGGTTCTGGTGAAATTACAGCAATTTATACTCCAACAGGAGGTAGTGCTGTTACATCTGATATTTCCTTTAATACTAAAGGTGATGGTGGAGCATCAACAGGCGGTGCGCAGGTATCCTTGATTATGGTGAGTGACCCTGAGTCAAAAACACCCATATCAACAATAACATCACTTTCACCAGGTTATCTTATTGCTAATGTTACAGGTATTTCCAAGCAAACAATTGTTCAATTTTCCAGTACGCGCGGTGAATTACCCATTGATACTGCTATTACTGAGCAAGGTGTTGCTTATGTTCAAATTTTAGCAGGTACTCAGCCAGGTGCTGGTAGTGCGACAGCGACGTTGCTAACGGGAGAAAAATCTGAACAACTAGTGTTTAGTATCGGTGCGACTAATGTGTTTATGGGAAGTGGTTCTCCATTTCAAAATGGTGTTGCATCTGTTGAGCCTTCAGTTGTTTCAGCGGGTGGGACTTCAAGTGTCTCAGTATCTATTCAGGATGACGCAGGAAATCTATTTGCCGATCCAGTTGAAGTTCAATTTACCTCTGTTTGTGCCTTGAAGGCGAATGCTGAAGCAGAATTAAGCACTCCTGTAGTCGCAGTTAACGGTATTGCAACCAGTACTTACTTAGCAAAAGGCTGTGTGGGGGACGACACTATTAATATAAGCGCTAATGTTGGTGGAAAATCTCTTACTGCCAAGGCGACGGTAAATGTCTTACCTGCAAGTGTTGGTAGTATCTTTTTCCTAGAGGCATTACCCGAAGTCATTAGGCTTAAAGGAACCGGTGGGGCAGAAGCCTCAACCGTGAAATTTAAAGTAATGGATAAAAATGGCATTCCGGTTAGTAATCAACGTGTGAATTTCTCGCTTAATACTGAAGTTGGCAATATCACTCTTGATCCTGAGTTTGCTACTACAAATGGTCAGGGAGTTGTTCAAACGGTAGTTAATTCGGGCTCAATATCAACAAGTGTCAGGGTTACTGCAGTGGTTGCTGGCAGTACGCCAGCAATATCAAGTCAATCGAATCAATTAGTTATTTCGACAGGTTTACCTGACCAAGATAGCTTTTCTTTATCGGCATCAAACCTAAGCCCTGAAGGTTGGGAATACGATGGCATTGAGGTTGATGTGACGGCACGATTGGCTGATGCATTCAACAACCCTGTACCCGATGGCACAGCTGTTTCCTTTACCACAGAGGGCGGTGTGATAGCGTCTTCGTGTTTGACAGTTAATGGTGCTTGTTCAGTTAAATGGACAAGCCAAAATCCTCGCCCTACTGGTGATACGTTAGCAATGCAAGGTAAAGAACCTTCGTTAGATGCGGAATTGGGTCAACCTTATGGCGGACGCGTGACGATATTAGCTACGGCTATCGGTGAAGAGTCTTTCCCAGATACTAATAGCAATGGACGTTTTGACGCATCTGAAGTGGCGAATTTTTTAAGCAAAAAGGATGTATCGGGTAATCCATATGACTTAAGTGAAGCGTTTGTCGACCATAATGAAGACCGTACTTTTAACCCAAGTGTAGCTGGTGGTGAAGAGGGAGGGGATGCTGAAGTGTTTACTGATTTTAATAGTAATGGCGTTTATGACCAAGCAGATGGTTTATACAATGGTAGTTTGTGCCAATTGGATGCTAATGGCAGTAAACATGCCGGATGTGCAGCGGGTAATACTTCGCTGAATGTGCGTGCTTCGTTAGTCTTGGTAATGTCGGGTAGTGATGCTATGGCTTCTGTTCCAGTAATTACTGATAGTTGTATTGATGATAAAGCTATAGTTGATGTGTGTGATGGTCTAAACGATAACAATACGATTGACATTATTGGTAAGTCGACTGGTGGCGTAACTATTATTATTGGGGATTTACATAATCAGCCTTTGCCTTCAGGAACAGTCATTACGTTTACCCCCTCAGCTGGTAGCTTAGCAAGTAAAGGCTCTTTCACTATCGCATCTTCAAATGATAACGGGGCAGGAAAGTATAGCGTTCTTATAAAAGGTGCTGACCAACCTGATGCAGGGTCATTAGTGATTGAAGCACTGACTAAAAAAGGTGTTTTAACGCAGATTGCAACGATCCCTGTCGTTATCCACTAGTCTATTGTCTATGAAATAAAATTATCGACAAGTGTTAACGCTATTTAGGACGGGTCAATAATATAAGTTAAAAGCGCACTTAATTGTGCGCTTTTATTGTCTAGTTTTTGGAATTATATTTATTCATTATCGCTGGAACTGATACACGCTACCTAGTTTCATGATTTGCGTGAGCTCATCTAATGCAGTGCGTGATTCGATGATTAGCTGAGGGTCAGCAAGATCTTGAGTGGTTAATCTGTCACGGTAATGTTTGTCTACCCAAAGGTTTAAACGCGAAAATAAGGCATCATTCATTAGAGTGTGTTGATTCACTGCCGCGACTTCCATCTCATTCATGGCGACACGCAAACGCAGGCAGGCGGGGCCGCCGCCGTTTTGCATGCTTTGTTTTACGTCGAAGTAAAGCACTTGCTTAATGGGAGTATTCAGCGTCAGTAGTTCATTCAAATAGGCAAATACTGCCGGATTTTCTTGGCAATCGGTTGGGGCAATAATGGCCATTTCACCAGAAGGAAGCGTAATAATCTGGGTATTGAATAAATAGCTTTTGACGGCGTCGTTAATCGCCACTTTAGCGGTGGGCACTTCAATGAAATACAGTTCGGTATCGAGCTTACGTTTAATTTCATCAATTTTATGTTGGGTATTTAAGAAGGCTTGTTCATGGTAGAACAGCACATTTTGATTACCTACTGCGATAACATCATTATGGAATACACCTTGATCAATGACATCAGGATTCTGCTGGATGAAGACGCAATTATCTTCTTCAAGCTGATGTAAGCGTGCCACCGCCATCGATGCTTCTAAGGTTTGTCTAGCTGGATACTTTTGCGGTTTAGGGGTATTGGGATTGGTGGCTTCTTGCCCATAAACGAACAGCTCTACACCGGCATGGCCGTACTCGTTGCATAGCCTAGTGTGGTTCGCCGCACCTTCATCACCGAAGCTATTATGCTCAGGTAAGTGACTATGGTGATGAAAATAGTGGGGATCACTGAAAGTTGCTGTTAATATGCGCCCCGTTGTGAGGGGCTCGATGCTGCGATGCAGTTTATCGACTAAATTTGCTGGAGTGAAATGCAGTTTGCCGTCACGTGTATCTGCACTGGGTGAGACAGTTGCGGCATTGGCAGTCCACATACTGGATGCACTGCAGCAGGCATTAAGTAGCATAGGCGCTTCTTTAGCAGCCTGTTTTAATACATTGGCGTCAGAGCCGGAAAATCCAATTCGGCGCAATGTGTAGAGGTCTGGACGCTCCTGAGGGGCTAACATGCCTTGAACCATGCCCATATCGGCAAGTGCTTTGGCTTTTTGGAGTCCTTGTTTCGCAGCAGCTTTTGGGTTGGAAACTAAGGCGGCATTGCTGAGAGAGGCGACATTGCCAAAAGACAACCCTGCGTAATTGTGTGTTGGTCCAACGAGTCCATCAAAATTCGCTTCAAAGTGCTTCATTGCTTATCCTTGTGATAGGGAAAGTTATTATTTGTTCATATGGTCCCTGAGGGAACCCAGTATACTGAAGCTTTTCGAGTGCACAAGCGGACGGTTTTGTGCTCAAAGCGACTTTTTCACGATAAATGCATAACTATTTCTTGCTTGCTGGCAAATAATGAAATATTAGTTTTTAATTACGCATATTATATTTTTACATTTTTTCAACTTTGATTAAAAAGTGACTCGCTGGTACATATAAAAGAGGGATTAACTTGAAACTATCAGTACAACCCTCTATATATGGTGCCAATTTCCACCTTCTTGAGATTTTTTGGCGCAAATTAAACTATGGGTAAATCGCTAGTTATTGTCGAATCACCGGCCAAAGCTAAGACTATTAATAAATATCTTGGCAAAGAATTCATCGTTAAATCGAGCGTAGGTCACATCCGTGATCTGCCGACATCATCGACTTCAGAAGGCAATGAAAAGGTTAAATCCGCTGCCGAAGTTAAGAAAATGTCGCCAGAAGAAAAAGCTCAATATAAAAAGGTGAAAGATCAGCAAGCGCTTGTGTCTCGCATGGGCGTAAACCCTGAAAAGGGCTGGGCGGCTAAGTATCAAATTTTGCCTGGCAAAGAAAAGGTTGTTAAAGAGTTACAGGCACTTGCCGATTCTGCCGACCAAATCTATCTCGCAACCGACTTAGACCGTGAGGGAGAAGCTATCGCCTGGCATTTGCAAGAGGTGATTGGCGGTGATCCTTCACGGTATCAACGTGTAGTTTTCAACGAAATTACTAAGTCTGCGATTCAAGACGCTTTTAGCAAGCCGTCGACACTCGACACTAACATGGTTAATGCCCAGCAAGCTCGTCGCTTCTTAGACAGAGTTGTCGGTTTTATGGTGTCGCCACTGCTGTGGAAAAAAGTCGCTCGCGGTTTATCCGCTGGACGAGTGCAGTCGGTTGCCGTTCGCCTAGTGGTTGAACGTGAAAGCGAAATTAAAGCCTTTGTACCGGAAGAGTTTTGGGATGTACATGCAGAGCTGAGTACGCCAGCCCAAGAAGCCTTGCGGATGGAAGTGGTTAAGCATTTAGATGCGGCCTTTAATCCCATTAATGAACAGCAAGCGATGGCGGCGGTTCAAGCGTTATCGGCGGCGAGTTTTACCGTGCTGGCCCGCGAAGACAAAGCGACCCAAAGCAAACCTTCTGCGCCTTTTATTACATCGACATTGCAACAGGCGGCGAGTACGCGCTTAGGTTTCGGTGTGAAGAAGACCATGATGATGGCTCAGCGACTTTATGAAGCTGGTCATATTACTTATATGCGTACCGACTCGACCAATTTGAGTCAAGAAGCCGTTGAAAACTTGCGTGATATGATTGCCAAAGAGTTTGGTGATAAATATCTACCCGCGGAACCCATTCGTTATGGTTCTAAGGAAGGCGCACAAGAGGCTCACGAAGCGATTCGTCCATCGAACGTTCATGTCCAAGCGGCGACCTTATCGGACATGGAGCGTGATGCTCAGCGTCTATATGAGCTGATTTGGCGTCAATTTGTGTCGTGTCAGATGACGCCAGCCCAATATGATGCCACTAAGTTGACAGTCAAAGCGGGTGACTATGAGCTCAAAGCAACGGGACGTACTTTACGTTTTGATGGTTGGACTCGCGTGCAAACAGCACTCAAGAAGAAAAACGAAGAAGACAATACGTTGCCATTTGTGGCACAAGGCGATGTATTAGCGTTAAAAGAGTTGCAACCTAAGCAACACTTTACTAAGCCGCCAGCTCGATACAGCGAAGCCTCTTTAGTTAAAGAATTAGAAAAACGCGGTATTGGCCGCCCATCGACCTACGCAACTATTATTTCAACGATTCAAGATCGGGGTTATGTAAAAGTTGAGAATCGTCGTTTCTATGCCGAAAAAATGGGTGAAATTGTCAGCGAGCGATTAGTCGGCAGTTTTGCGGATTTAATGAGCTATGACTTTACCGCCAGTATGGAGCAAACATTAGACGATGTGGCTCGCGGCGAATTAGATTGGAAAAAAGTGCTCGATGGTTTCTATGCTGACTTTACTAAGCAATTAGAAAAAGCGGAGCTGGATCCCGAAGAAGGTGGCATGCGTCTTAACCAAATGGTGATGACGGATATCAAGTGCCCAACCTGCGGTCGCCCTATGGGTATTCGCACGGGAACGACTGGCGTTTTCCTGGGTTGCTCTGGTTATGAATTACCCCCTAAAGAACGCTGTAAGACGACGATGAACCTCACTCCTGGCGTTGAGGCGATCAGTGAAAACAGTGAAGATGCCGAGACTGATGCGCTGCGTGCTAAGCACCGCTGTGGTATTTGCGGCACAGCAATGGACAGTTACCTAATTGATGAGAAGCGTAAGCTGCACGTCTGTGGTAACAACCCGATTTGTGAAGGCTATGAAGTCGAAGAAGGCCAATTCAAGATCAAAGGCTATGAAGGTCCGCTGATTGAGTGTGATCGCTGTGGCCACGACATGGAACTGAAAAACGGCCGTTTTGGTAAGTATTTTGGTTGTACCAATAGCGAATGTAAAAATACGCGTAAATTACTGAAGAACGGTGAGGCTGCGCCACCAAAAGAAGATCCTATCTATTTGCCTGATCTGAAATGCAGCAAATCGGATGCCCATTTCGTATTACGTGATGGTGCAGCAGGGATCTTCTTAGCGGCCAGTACTTTCCCTAAATCACGGGAAACCCGTGCACCTCTGGTTGAAGAGCTGGTTCAATACCGCGAGCTGCTGTGGCCTAAGTATCAATATTTAGCCGATGCGCCCGTCACTGATGACGAAGGCAATAAAGCTGCGGTGAAGTTTAGCCGTAAGACGAAAGAGCAATACGTTGCGACTGAAGTCGACGGTAAAGCTACTGGTTGGTCAGCCCATTACGTTAATGGCAAGTGGGTGAGTGAGACTACCAAGAAAGCCAAGAAAAGCGCATAGCGGCGGATTGAGTTAGCTTAACGGCAA
>NZ_JAMTCC010000025.1:0-81036 GCF_025370265.1 Shewanella septentrionalis
CAGTACAGTTTAACACTATTACTGCTAACACATTTTCTAACACTAATATCCATACATTCTTGTTCCGCTTCTTTAGTATTGATACAAATCAATCTAGGAAGCCTGATCATGCCAATAAAAACTAAAATCAGCTTAGTCGCACTGACCCTTTCAGCTCTACTGACCATTCCCGCGTATGCAGCATCAACTTCGCCAGCCTTACACAGTACAAGCAAACCTGTGAATGCAGTAGCACAAACCGAGTCAGAAAAAGCCAATGCTCTGTTCGAAACCATCTTCATGGAAAACATCATGGCGAGCCCCATTTCGCAGACCTATATGGGGATCAAGCAAGACTATGATAAATGGGATGAACTGGGTGATGCCGCCGATGATAAAGCCTTAGCGCGCACGAAAAAACAACTGGCGCAGGTCAATCTGATTGATGCGGCCAAGCTCGATCCACAAACAAAACTCAGCCTTACCTTGCTCAAACAAAATCTGCAAAATGACATCGAAGATGACCAATGGCGCTACCATAATTACCCTGTGAATCAGATGTATGGCGGCCACTCTATGATCGCCTCCTTCTTAATTAACCAACATCAAATCACAGATGTCAGCGATGCTAAGGCCTATATCAGCCGCTTAAATGGCGTGCCCAAACGGTTAAGTCAACTACAGACAGTATTAGACGTTCGCGCAGATAAAGGCATTATCGCGCCTAAGTTTGTATTCGCCTATGTGATTTCAGACAGCCAAAACATTATCAAAGGTGCGCCTTTTGATAAGGGCGACGATAGCGCGCTACTCGCAGATTTTCGCCGTAAAGTGAACCCATTAGCGATTCAAGAAACAGAGAAGCAAGCGTTAATAAAGCAAGCTGAGCAAGCACTAGTGACTCAAGTCGAGCCCGCCTACAACAAGCTCATCGATTATATAAAAACGTTAGCGGCCAAAGCTGACGACCGTGATGGTGCGTGGAAACTCCCAAATGGCGCAGCCTTCTACAACAATGCCTTAGCTCGTACTACTACGACAAACATGACCGCCGATCAAATCCATGACTTAGGGCTTTCTGAAGTGGAACGTATCCACAACGAAATGCGCGCCATCATGAAGAAGGTCAATTTTAAAGGCGATTTACAGCAATTCTTTAGCTTTATGCGTGACGATCCCCAGTTCTACTACCCCAATACCGCCGAAGGTAAAGCCGCTTATTTAGCAGAGGCGACTAAGCTCATCGACAACATGAAATCGCGCTTGGATGAAGTGTTCAAAGTAAAACCTAAGGCCGCCATGATAGTCAAACAGGTTGAAGCCTTTAGGGAAAAATCCGCGGGTAAAGCCTTCTATGAACAACCAGCGCCGGATGGTTCTCGTCCAGGTAGCTACTATGCCAACCTATATAACATGAAAGCCATGCCGAAATACCAAATGGAGGCACTGGCCTACCACGAAGGTATTCCGGGTCATCACATGCAGATCGCCATTTCCCAAGAGCTGCAAAATATTCCTAAGTTCCGCAAGTTTGGTGGCTATACCGCGTATATCGAGGGCTGGGGTTTATATAGCGAATCTTTCCCGAAAGAAATGGGACTCTACGCCGATCCCTATTCTGACTTTGGTCGTCTAGCAATGGAGCTATGGCGTGCATGTCGCTTAGTCGTTGATACTGGTATCCACGCTAAAAAGTGGACCCGCGAGCAAGGCATTGCCTATTACGTGGATAATACGCCCAATGCTAAATCAGATGCGGTGAAAATGGTTGAACGCCATATCGTTATGCCATCACAAGCAACAGCTTATAAAGTGGGCATGATTAAGCTGCTGGAACTCAGACATAAAGCAGAGCAACAGCTTGGCAGTCAATTTGATATCCGCGACTTCCATACGCTAGTACTTGCTAACGGCGCATTGCCACTGGATGTGTTAGAACAACAAGTCGATCTCTGGATAGCCAGCAAGAAAAAGGCCTAATGCACTAATGCTTTAATGCTTTAATGCTTTAATGCTTTAATACCTAAGTACTTAGTCGTGAAGCACTGTTAACTTGCTTCACGACTAAAGCGACATAGGTGAATGCCTTAGCTACCCCCAATAAAAAAGCCACTCGAAAGTGGCTTTTTTATTGGTACCATTATCCCGTTAGATAACAGAACCCTTCTCACTGTGGGTCACTATATTTGTTGTATTAATTTATGCTTTAGCACTCGCCTTCACATCACTTAACACACAGTTGCGACTTTAGGGTACAGGGAGACAAAACTTGTGCCTAAAGCTGTAAACCATCAATAAAAAAATTACCTCAGCGATAAGGCTGAGGTAAACCAAAAACTAGGATGATGGTTTAAAGAGCCAACATTGTTTTAGTTCTCAAACTTCTGTTGGCTGTGATCCAAAACTGCATTAATGCCGACCTGTACACAAAAATTGAAAGGGGTCATTTCCAATAAACGTATAGGACTCAGGTCATTCCGAATCAACTGTTACCATTGTATTCAATTAAGAACAGAGTTCAAGGATGTTATAAAAAAGTGCTTTAGAACACTCTAAAAAATCATCAGCAAATGTACTCATAAACTCAATCTAAAGCATTGATTTTAAATAACCATAAAAGTACCTAATTAATTTAAAATCACATATAACCAATTTTGAGAACAATGTTTCCTATTTTACTGACGTTTACTGAATAATTCGACATAGGGCGCATCCCAATACGGCGGCGTTCCTATGTGATCTTTGATGAACTCGATAAAAGAACTGACCTTAGGTGCTAAGTGCTTACGACGGGGATAAACCGCCTGCAATGGCAGATGGTGGGTCAATTGCCAATCCTTCAGTAAAGGCACTAATGTTCCCTTGGCAATTTCATCTTCCATCAAATAACTTGCAAGATACACAACCCCAAGACCACTGATTGCAGCGGATTTTAATGCTGGCGCGTTATCCACCCTGAAATTGCCCGATACGCCAATTTCACAGTAATCATCGCCCTTCTTAAATTGCCACATGCTGTGCTCGTGCCACTCGCCTTGATAGACCAAACAATTGTGGTCAACTAACTGCTCAGGTCGAGTTGGCTCGCCATGTTGAGCAATGTAGCCAGGAGAAGCAACTAACAGGAATTGGCACTTCATCAGAGGTCTAGCAACCATGCCAAGCGGTAATTGCTCCGACATAGTTAACAATAAATCTAAGCCTTCACTCACTACATCTACTTTATGGTCCAGTAAGCTCACTTGTAGCTCAAGCTCAGGATGTTTTGCCATAAAGGATGGCAGCGCAGGAATGATATGCATCACCCCAAAGGATTGGGAAATCCCCACCTTGAGCACACCGCGAGTCGCATCATTTAAGTTATGCACGCTGGCTATCGCTTGTTCAGCGTCACGCAGCAGTTCTTCACCTTGCAGATACAGCAAATGCCCTGCTTCAGTCAGGCTTAAGCTACGGGTGGTACGTTGGATTAATTGAACACCAAGTCTATGTTCAAGATCGGCGACTTGTGTACTGACCTTAGACTTAGAGATCCCAAGCCTTCTTGCGGCGGCACTAAAACTACCAGCTCTGGCCACATGAGTAAAAATCGCAATAGGTTCTAACAGTTCTAACATGGAAGTCGCCTTAAGCTGTTTACGACAATGATATTAACTTTCGGTGAGTAGCAGTGGTTAGCGTAATCATCGCTTTAAAATAACCATAGCATTGATATCTCGCATTAAAGTGATATAACGCAGAGATTTAGACCGAAAAAGTCCACTAAAGTAGGGTGTTATATCTGACTGATATGCCAGCTTTTAATTATATTTTAAGAGTATACCAAATATTCGTCTCTAGACTGTAACATTCCGAACTAAATCGCTGCAAGCCAAGCCTAGACGCCACATCGACTTTATCCTCATAGCTTTCGCCACTAAGAATTAGCCAATAAAAAAGCCCCTAGGCGATAAATTGACTAGGGGCGTAGCATTCAAATTTGACTCATGCACAAGGAGATAGAAGTTATTGCAGTTAAAACTAAAGGCTATTCACAAAAACTATTAGTAAGGACGATTAACAAGAACTATTCACGCAGCTCCTTGGTTGAGTTTTGTGTCAACGCATAAGGCGCGAGTTCTGGTACCTCTTGGCGTAATTGATTTTCAAGCACTAACAGATTTTCAAATCGGTCGCACAAACGGTCAGCCTTAGCTTCCAATCCCTTAGATTGACTCTCAATTTGTTGCTCAATATCTTGGCCTAAGTTGTCAATTTTCTTGGAGAAGGCATCCATCTTGGCTTCAAAACTATCACCGTCACCCGACATGATTTGGCCACCTATAGTCATCATAATAGTGCCGACTGAGTTCTGAACAATTTGCTCCATTTCCTGCTCGAATTCGTCATTAAAGGTGTTCTGCATCGAGTCTTCCGTCGCACCTAAGTAGAAGCTATCGCCATGACGGTAAGCCACAGAATCAACGCGCTTTTGGACACCCGCCATCATTTCATCGAACTTAGCACCGGCCGCATCGCCCATTAAAGGGGTTAACGCCATGCTCACCGCTTGGGACGCTAATGCGACGGCCTCGTTCACGACTTCAATCACTTCAGGCACTTGCGTCGACACTTCATCGGCATATTGAGTCACTAACTTTTTTTGCTTATCGGTTAAGCTTACTTGTTTGCCTTCAACAAATAACTTATCGACTTCGATGCGATACTTTTCTGTGCCCTTCTCGCTCATGACTAATTTTTTAGGCTCAACCATTACGTCATAATTTAAAGAGACTTCACAGCGATCATCGACTTTAGGCTCGGTTTGCGCTTGCGCCAACTGTAGGCCAGATGTCCCTAGAATCACCCCGGATAAAGCAAATCCAGTTAATAACTTATTTAATTTCATGTTGTTCGTCCTTTAATCTGAATAATTCGATAAACCTAAACTACTGAATAGCTTATAGCAGGAGACGTGCCAACTTTATAACAATATGATTATGTTAGATTTAGGAAAGTTAGCACTAAAAGGTCATTAGCGAAATTCGCTAACTTTTAGTCTGATAGTGCTAATAAAAACGAGAGGTAAAGCTAGAAAATAGATCGGCCAAGACGCTGACTTAAATGCTCAAGCATGGCAGTGCCAGCAAGTGAATTGCCATTGCCATCGAGTTCTGGCGACCAAACACAAATCGACAGCTCCCCAGGAATAACGGCAATGATGCCGCCACCGACACCACTTTTACCTGGCATACCAACACGATAGGCAAACTCGCCCGCACCATCGTATAGGCCCGAAGTCGCCAACAGGGCATTAAGCTGCCGAGTTTGCACCTGAGAAATCAGCTCAATGCCATCCAAAGTCTTGCCGCGATTTGCCAAATACAACATGGCCTTAGACAAGTCAGCGCAGTTCATCTTTAAGGCGCAGTAATGAAAGTAGGTGCGTAGCACAGTATCAACATCGCCTTGAAAATTACCAAAGGACTTCATCAAATAAGCGATAGCCGCATTGCGCGCACTATGTTGATATTCTGAATCTGCCACTTGTTTATCGAAACACACTTTATCGTTTTGACTTAGTTGCCTAACTAACTCGAGCATTCTGTGTTTGGGCGCACCTAAACGACTCTGCAATAAGTCAGCAATCACTAACGCACCCGCATTGATAAAGGGATTACGCGGCTTGCCACGTTCTAGCTCGACTTGAACTAAAGAGTTGAATGAATGGCCCGAAGGTTCTTTGCCAACTCGGCTCCAAATTTCAGCTTCTTCATATAAAGTTAACGCTAAGGTTAAGCTGAAAACTTTGGAGATACTTTGAATCGAAAACGGCTCAAGGTAATCGCCCGCACCTAAGGTTTCACCATCTACAGTAGTGACGGCAATGCCTAATTTACCAGCATCAACGCTAGCCAGTGCGGGGATGTAATCTGCAACCTTTCCTTGGCCGAGCAAGGGTCGAACTTTGTCGACCACTTCCTCAAGTAATGCCAACTCGGGCATTAACCCCACCAAATGTCGTACAGTTCGCTAACTTCAACCTGAGACACTTTTTGGTTCGCCCAGAATGCCTTAACTGCAGCAATATCTTCTTCGGTACATTTGCCGATCGTTTGGGTTGCGATAATGCCTTCCCATTCGATGTGACCGCCGCCATGGAAACCTAACTTACGGGTTTCGATCACTTCATCGATAAATTTATCAACAGTTGCATCGATATCGGCTTCTGATACTGATGCATCAAAAGTCCAAGCCATATCAAAACCTAACACTTGGAATTCATCAACGCGCATTTTCTTACGTAAACGACGGCTACGATTAGTTGCCATAGTGACTTTCCCCGTTGTGTTAAAAAACTAATTAATCAATTGAAATATCTAGATTAAGCAATACGCTCAAACATCAGATCCCATACACCGTGACCCAGTCTATGGCCGCGGGCTTCAAACTTTGTCAGTGGGCGATGATCAGGACGCGGCACCACAGTGCCATCACTCGACTGGTTTTGATAACCAGGAGCTGCTTGCATCACTTCCAACATATGCTCGCTGTATTCTTCCCAATCGGTTGCCATATGGAACACGCCGCCAATTTTTAGCTTGCGACGGATCAATTCAGCAAATTCAGCTTGTACGATACGACGTTTATGGTGACGTTTCTTATGCCAAGGATCGGGAAAAAACAATTGCACTCGGGCTAATGAACCGTCGGCAATCGCATGCTCTAATACTTCCATGGCATCATGATGATACACACGTAAATTAGTCACACCCGCAATAGCGGCATCGCTTAAGCAAGAACCAACACCCGGTTTATGCACTTCAATACCAATAAAATTTTGCTCTGGTGCGTCTTTAGCCATTTGCACTAAAGAGGCGCCCATGCCAAAGCCAATTTCCAGCACAGTATCGGCTTCACGGCCAAAAACATCGCTCAGGTTCAGTGGAATTGGGCTGTAATCTAACCCCATTGTTGGCCACTGGCTTTCAATAGCTTGGGCTTGGCCTTTAGTTAAGCGACCTTCTCTTAGGACAAAGCTTCTGATCTTACGCAGATACTTGCCTTCTTCATTAAATTCAGCGGTAGTGACTTCGCTCATTTTTGCCTCGTCTAGTGGACAGCACCATCATAAAAGAAGGGCATTATCCAAAGTTCAACATACAGTGCAAGCACTAATGGGGCGAAAGTATACCAAGATTATTTGAGAGTGCGAATTTAGCAGTGATTTTCGGCTTTTTAGCCCTTATCCACTTGTCTTTGAGCTTGTCTAAGAAGATAACTGCCGCTACACTGCGCCGATGAAATCTACAGCCTCCTTCGCTACACGTATCGTCTCTTGGTACGACAATCACGGTCGTAAAACCCTCCCTTGGCAGCAAGATAAAACCCCATATAGCGTATGGGTTTCTGAAATCATGCTACAACAAACTCAGGTTGCGACTGTTATTCCCTATTACCTTAAATTTATGGCGCGTTTCCCCGATGTGTTAGCACTTGCTAACGCGCCAGATGATGAGGTGTTACATCATTGGACCGGCCTTGGGTATTACGCTAGGGCGCGTAATCTGCATAAAGCGGCCAAGATGATCCGCGACGATTATAAGGGACTATTTCCAACGGATTTTGAGCAAGTACTGGCTCTGCCGGGTATTGGTCGCTCGACAGCAGGCGCGGTATTGTCACTGTCTCTTGGCCAGCATCACCCCATTCTCGACGGTAACGTCAAACGCGTGTTAGCACGACACGGCGCTATCGCCGGTTGGCCGGGGCAAAAAACGGTCGAAGCGCAGCTTTGGCAGCTGACTGACACGTATACGCCGCAGCAAGATATTCAGAAATATAATCAAGCCATGATGGATATCGGCGCCAGTATTTGTACTCGTAGCAAACCTAACTGCGCCGCTTGCCCTGTAGCGATTGATTGCAAAGCTCAGCTGATTGGCCGACAAACCGATTTCCCCGGCAAGAAGCCTAAAAAAACCATACCGACCAAAGCGGCGTGGATGTTAGTGCTAATGCAAGACAACCAAGTGTTTTTAGCTAAACGTCCGCCAGCGGGAATTTGGGGCGGACTTTGGTGTTTCCCTGAGTTTGCCACCCAAGCCGCACTTGAAACTCATCTTGAAGAGCAAGGGTTTGCTGCGCAGCAACTCGAATGGCTAACTGGCTTTAGGCACACATTCAGCCACTTCCATTTAGATATTCAGCCCATGATGATTAACTTAGATAAAACTCATGGCGATAAAACCCACGGCAATAAACAGAGCGTGGGCGCGGTCATGGAACAAAATCAGTCTCTCTGGTATAACATAAGTCATCCTTCCAAAGTGGGACTCGCCGCCGCCACCGAGCGCGTGCTAGCCAATTTGGGATCACTCGTTCAATCCGCAGTCAGTAAGGAATAATCATGGCGCGTACAGTCAATTGCGTATATTTAAATAAAGAAGCCGACGGCCTAGACTTTCAACTGTATCCAGGTGATTTAGGTAAGCGCATTTTTGATAACATCAGCAAAGAAGCTTGGGGCCTATGGCAAAAAAAGCAAACCATGCTGATTAACGAAAAGAAACTCAACATGATGAATGTTGATGATCGTAAGTTTCTTGAAGAGCAAATGACCTCTTTCCTCTTTGAAGGTAAAGAAGTAGAAATTGAAGGTTTTGTGCCTGAAAAAGACCAAGATTAATTTTTGTCGTTCACTTAACGATAAAGCTTACAAAAAAAGCGCCTTTCGGCGCTTTTTGTTTATTAATCTCGTGAAGAATAACTGAGCGTTACTTACGCACGCCTTCAACCACAAGATCTAACTCAACATGGCTAGACGCTGGGCCTAAATCCATTTTGATACCGAAATCTTTCATCGCAAACGTGGTTGTGCCCGTAAAACCTGCACGGTAGCCACCCCATGGATCTTGACCTTCGCCCACTGCATGGGCATTGATAGCTAATGGCTTAGTGACACCATTTAAGGTTAAGTTACCGTTAATCACTAAGTCGCCATTACCTTTATCTTCAACTGTGGTTGAGGTAAACGTCGCTTGCGCAAACTTACTCGTGTTAAGGAAATCGGCGCTACGAATATGCTTATCACGCTCGGCGTGGTTTGAATCTACACTGAGCGTATTTACAGTCACATTCACTTTAGCCGCAGTGGGTTTAGCCGCGTCATAGCTAAAGTCGCCGCTAAAATCATTAAAGCGGCCAACGACATAGCTATAACCTAAGTGGCTCACTTTGAAAGTAATAGAGGCATGTGCTCCTTCACGGTCAATGACATAGTCCGCCGCTGAAGCCGCCATCGGAGCCAATAGAGATGCACCAATCAGTGCGCTTAACAGTTGCTTTTTCATTGTATTATCCTCGATTAAATTTAATCATTTTGAGTAAAGTTGCGTCTTTATCGATAAAGTGATGCTTTAACGCACCTGCTGCGTGGATTACCACGAGTGCGATTAAGCTATAAGCTGCGTATTGGTGGATATCGCCTGCTATATCAGCTTGGTTTTCAAAAAAAGGTCCAAATCCTGGTAGTTCAAACCAGTCAAACACCATAATTCCTCGGCCTTCTGCCGTTGAAATCAAAATGCCGGCACACATGATCACCAGCAGCAATACATAAATAGCTAAATGCGCAATATGAGCCGCCTGCCTCTCCCAAGGCTTATGATTCGCCTCTGGTACGGGCTTAGGATTCACTAAGCGCCATAACAGGCGGAATAACGTCACTGCCAAGAGTAAAATCCCGACGCTCTTATGTAGATGTGGCGCTGTCTTGTACCATGCGCTGTAGTAGGTTAACTCCACCATCCACACACCTACCGCAAACAACCCAATGACGACGATCGCACTCAGCCAATGAGTCACAATTGCGGTTATCCCATAAGCCAACTTACTATTTCGAAACATACTGCGACTCCGTATTCGCGTTTTCTTCATGCCATCCATGAAATAATATTCATTATCATAAGTCTAATTTTAAAAACTAAAATCAGTAAAAATCGCTCATATCTTTCTAAATTTTAGAAAGTAAGCAGGAAACTAGGATTTATGAGCATAAATCTATAGTAAACATCAGTATCCTTCTGACTTGAAAACTACAGTCAACGAATGAAATTGACCTGAATCTGCTGAAAAAGAGATAAAAAACAAGCAAGATGCACATTAAACCGCCGAACGAGTTATTTATTGGGGAAAAGCACTTGCAGAGGTGAAACTCCCTAGCTAATATAGCCGCACTTCGAACGAGACGGCTCAGCCAACGAATTCAAAGTAGTTAACTAACGCTTAGTTTAGTTGCCCGAATAGCTCAGTCGGTAGAGCAGAGGATTGAAAATCCTCGTGTCCCTGGTTCGATTCCGGGTTCGGGCACCATTATTTTGCAGTAAAAATTTAGCCGGCATAGCTCAGTTGGTAGAGCAACTGACTTGTAATCAGTAGGTCCCGAGTTCGACTCTTGGTGCCGGCACCATATAAACAACGAAGCCACTCAAACGAGTGGCTTTTTTGTATCTGTTTTTTGTATCTGAAATTTGAAGTGTTCAGTGCAAAGCGCAACTGACTTACTCTCGATAATATCGGTAGGTTTTGAGACTGACTTTTGGCCCTTCAACTCATGCCTGTTCAACATCATAATTGCAGACAAACTTATCTACCAAACTCTGCTGTCGATAAAAGTACCGTGACACTCACTAAACTTCGTCATCAGACGATATTGCCCTCCACTTCGCATACATTGCATGCCTTAAGCGTTAATGTTCTTTCTTAAAACACAGATTAAACGAGCACTGAAATTAACATTATCAATCCAAAGGAAGCACTAACGTCACTAAAATGCTGAAAAATTCAGCGACTCAATATGAGAAAAGTGGAAGAATCAAATAAATGTTCGATTTTTGTTTAATAGTTAATCAGTCATTTAAAAAGGGCTTGCACAGCCAAAGCGAGCACTATATTATACGCGCACTTCGAACGAACAAGGTCTTTACGACTTAGTTTGAAGTAGTTAACTAACGCTTAGTTAGTTGCCCGAATAGCTCAGTCGGTAGAGCAGAGGATTGAAAATCCTCGTGTCCCTGGTTCGATTCCGGGTTCGGGCACCACAATTTAGCCGGCATAGCTCAGTTGGTAGAGCAACTGACTTGTAATCAGTAGGTCCCGAGTTCGACTCTTGGTGCCGGCACCATATAAACAACGAAACCACTCAAACGAGTGGTTTTTTTGTATCTGAAATTTGAAGTGTTCAGTGCAAAGCACCACTGACTCACGTTAACACCAGCAGCTTGCGTTTTGCTTGGCCTAAAAGAACTCACTAGCGACCCGCGCCTTACTCAAGTACTCGATAAATTGCATAAACTGAACATCAATACTCACACAATAAAAAAGCCACTCATTGAGTGACTTTGGGCTCTTATACAAACTATCAGATCAAGCAGCTCGCACTTATTTGATTAGCTCGAGTGGCATAGGCCTATCACCGGCTTGAACTTGATGTTGAACATGGCGCCACCCTTGAGTGAGCTCACTAAGATGTGCTTTTCTCTCGGGGAATTGTGTAGAAAGTTTTTCAATTACATCGATTTGCTTCTTACACAATAATGACCAACGATCTGCATTTGATAAGTACATGGCGTTTTCCTTAACTGAGGGGTTACTTTTCCTTTGCCAGTTAAGTCTAGGCGGGAATGATTTTATTGCCAATTCAAAATTGCGTGTTAGCGCACTGTTAAAACAAGTCACTCAGGAGTATCTTTGTCCTATAAACATAAGATAGGGGGCGTTATGACAGCCGATATTTTCAAACTCATTTTTGTCGCTATTGGTATTTTTCTCGTTTACAAACTCATATTTGGTGGCAAGAAAGGTCTAACTATTTTTGAAATGCATTTTAAAGATGGCCGCATGACTCAGCATAAAGGCAAAATCCCAGAGCGCTTCGAGCGGGAATGCCGCCACATTGCTAAAGCTGAAAAACTGACCTGTACTGTTAGGGCTGAAAAATCAGGAGATGTACGCTTACATATTTCTGCCAACGTGAGTGACAATGTGAAGCAAAGGATCCGTAATGTGTTTCCGTTTGAATATTATGACAAAAAATCGATAGATAACAGTCGTCAAGCAGGCTAGCTCTTCGCTCTTCGCCCTTTTCCCTAGCAACCTCAATACTTAACCCACAATGCTTGTTGAAGGTTAAGTATTGAGGGTTAAGTATTGAGGGTTAAGTATTGAGGGTTAAGTATTGAGGTTGCAGCGAGTCCCTAACCCACTCTTCTTATTTAAACTTAACCGCGTACCTAGGTTTTAAAAAAATCGGATTCTAAACGACCATCTGCCCTCGCATCTCGAATACGGCGTTCATTATCTTGCACCATAGGATCGCTGGCAGGTTGATGAGGGTCAGCTTTTGTCTCAGCTTGTTCCTCAAACACAACGTCAAAGGATGAACAAGCAGTTAACGACAAACTCAACAAGGCACACCATAGAACTAAGTGTTTTTTAATCATTAATCTACACCGACTTAAACTTGGAATAATTAAAATAATAAACAATGAGTTACATATAATTAACTATCATATTTATCACTTTATGCCGCTAGCAAAAGTGCCTAGCTGACACTTTGGTTTGAACTGAATACTTTAGTGCAGACAAAAGGTGATTATTAGCCAAGCTATACTGTTTAAGCCAACTTAAGCCTTAATCAACAGAGTGAATCCATGACAAGCAAGCACAAACATAGTTAAGCTAACTTAACTAAAAATTGCTGAGACTATTTTTGAATAACTAAAGTAACCTGAGCGACTGTGATGCCAAACTTAATAATATCGCTTTGATTTATAATGGTATTGTCATTCACTAAGAACATCCAATCGTCGAAATGAACTTGGTATTCATCGCCATCCACGGGTAATAACATATCGTATTTCCAACGTAGCGCACTACCACTGGATTGACCATCGGCGGTGCCGATAATATCGCCTGCAGTTCCCGAGTATCGCCCTTCCCCTAGCGCTTTAATGCGCCACACACGAGTTTGAGTTTCGCCATCATCATAAACAAACCATTCATTAATGACACCCTCGTTTCCCTGCCAACTGGCTTCCATAGTGACATTGAACTTACGGATCACTTTGCCGCTAAAGTCATGCACTATTCCAGACGCTTTTAATGGTCCATTAAAGAATGATTCCAACACCAGTGTAGGATGAGTATCTTTATAGTCAGTCACTTCCACCGATGAGCAACTCGATAGCAGCCCAATCATTATTAGGCCTAGCAATAACTTTTGACCGATAAGTCGTGTTAACAATCGCATGGTTTTTCTCCGAGTAATTGCGCCCGTAAATTCGGACGGCTAGTGTCTTTCGATAACCAAATCGCTAAAAATGCCTCAGCAAAATTAGCATCGTGGATAATGTCTAGTGATTGATGATTAAAGAAAAACTGACTCGTTTGCCCATCCATAACCTTAAAACTTAAATGGTCGCCCTGCTTCACATCTGGCCAAGTGGCGGTTAATAAACTCAACCAACGCTGGATATCCTTTTCGGCAAACTTTAGATGCTGCCATTGATCCTTTGTCGCTTCTAACAGATCTTCAGACTCTATATCTCGATAATATTCAATATCTAGCAGCAAAGGATATTGCCCCTGTTGATAACGGCCATTTACCGTCATCAGTCTCGCTTTATACAAACTAAACCACAACCAATCCATTTCTCCGCGCCCTACTTCCTGAAAAGTCTGCGTCACATCGGCGGCATCATTCAGCTCGATAGTAATGTTTTCAAAATCTGGCGTTTTCGCCTCTAATGCTTTTAGAGGTGCGGTCAATAAACTGAGCGCCAATAAACTTAAGCAGCTTGAATTCAAAAATGAAAAACCAAGATTTGAGCTGCGATTACGAACTGACGACATAGGATCCCCTTTGACTGCATGATGTCTTACAACACCTATTGACTAAAAAATGACTTAACCGGACTCAATTCCTAGATTTCAATAATTAACGTCCAAACACAGTAAAAGAGCGAGCCTTAGTGCTTCGATTAAATCCATATGGATTAGCAAGTTGGATTAAAAATGGCAGCAAGACTAGCCAAACAAAAAATAACACCACAGCAGAAATGACATTGCCGTAGGGCAAAGTCACCGCATTAAACTGCGCGCCCGCGACATAGCTTAACGTGCCAAATATTCCTCCGAGTAACGCCTGCAATATCAGCGGTAAGGGTCGCATAAACGCTAAGCTATGATTCAAACTCAAGCCAAAATGCAGCCATAAACAGCCAAGCCACCAAGGGAAGACAGCAAACTCGAACAGGCCTAAAACCGACAGCACAGCGTCAATGCCAATCCCTAGGGCGGCAACCTTGAGCATTAATCGTAAATCGACTTGGCGATACTGGCGCTTACCCGACGAGGACAACAGGATAAAGTGAAACAATAACAAAGGTATAGTTAGCAGCAGTGACAAGTTAAGCCAAAGCACACTCGACCACCACACAGCCTGAAAACTCAGGGCGTTATAGAGTATAAAACCCTGATGTTTAGGCAGATGCCGAGAGTTAGCTAACATTGACTTCATCTTTGCCTCACTTTTATCTTGCTACAACTACAGCGACAATTTCATTTAAACGGATGCATCTAAACGAACTACTCTCAACGGCTAATCTAACCGGGTAGCCGCAGGAACAGCCAGGCTAGGTTGACTATTGCCTAGAACGCGATAGTCCGGACGTACGGCAACTAAATGCACTGTGCTTGTGGTGCGTTCTAAAAATCCACCTTCGCAATAACTTAGGTAAAATTTCCACATGCGGATAAAGTCTTCGCCATAACCTAAGGTTTGGATTTCACCCACGGCATGATCGAAATTCTCATGCCAATGCCTCAGCGTTTTAGCGTAATCGAGCCCCATATCATTGAGCGACCAGACCACCATATCCGTCTGTTTGGCAATATGACCGACCATTTGACTGACAGAAGGTAAGCAGCCACCGGGGAAAATATAGCGCTGAATAAAATCCACACTTTTGCGATAGCTGTCGTAACGTTGATCGGCAATCGTTATCGCCTGAAGCAGCATACGCCCATGGGGCTTTAACAGTGATTCCAGCTTTTTAAAGAAACCCGGTAAATATTCATGCCCTACCGCTTCAATCATTTCAATAGAAACAACCCTGTCGTATTCCCCCGTCAGATTGCGATAATCCTCGGTCAGCAGAGTCACTTTATCGCTCAGGCCTTCGCTTTCAACGCGCGCTTTGGCATAGGCGTATTGCGCATCTGAAATCGTCGTCGTTGTCACGTGCACGCCATAATGCTTGGCCGCATAAATAGCCAGTGCGCCCCAGCCAGTACCAATCTCAAGCAAGGTTTGACCTGGCTGTAAATCGAGGCGCTCGCAGATAGTCATCAGCTTAAACAGCTGGGCTTCCTGCAAACTGGCTTCCTCATGGGGATAAAGCGCACTCGAGTACAACATTTCACGGTCGAGGAATTGCTCGTACATGGCATTACCCAAATCGTAGTGGGCCAAAATGTTGCGCTTCGAGCCCTCCTGCGAGTTACGATTCAGCACATGCTTCACGCGGTTTATCGTGCCGGTTAACCAAGAAAACTTGGCTTCAATCCTATCGAGCAAGGCTAAATTGCGGGCAAACAGTTGCACAACTTTGGTGAGATCTGGGCTCGTCCAATGGCCTTGAATATAAGCTTCACCGGCACCAATGGAGCCTGAAAGCATTATTTGACGATAAAAACTGGGGTGTTTAACCACAAGCGTGGCATGTAAATCGGTATGACTCTCACCAAAACGATAACTCTTATCGCCCTCAACTAAGGTCAAGCAACCGTGGGGCAGACTTTCCAGCGCCTTGAGCAAGACTTTACGCGCAATACTGTCGGGCAGTTTCTCTGTGGCGACTGAGGTTTGCGAAGCAGTATTTTCCATGTTATTTCTCCATCTGAGCTGGATGCGGCACAAAGGGCACACGTTTGAAAAAGAGTTTCAGCGCTTGCCAATAAATCCCGAAGAAGATCTTGAGAGTCATAAAAGGGAAGCGAAACAAAAGCGTCCGTAAATTGGCCGCCGTGATCGGTTGACGTTTCATCACAAGATTGGCATTAAACAATTTTTTGCCATTTTCCTGCATCGACTTGTTTTCAATACCAATATTTAAGTCTTCCCTCGGCGCAGCCACATGCCAGAGATAACGCATATCTAGGGTCATAAAAGGGGAAACATGAAACACTTTGTCAGAAGGTTTGGGCGCAGCTACATCCACTAAATAGCAATGGCGTTGATCCCAAGGCGTGTTACTCACTTCGGCCAACATGTATAAAGGCGTTTGATCTTGATAACAAAAATAGAAATTTACTGGGCTGAAATACACACCAAAATGACGGATCTGACCCACAAACAGAACTCGGTCGCACAGCTTATCAGCACCTAACTCGGCTACTTGAGCCAATACTCGACTCTTAAGCGCCGCGGCGCTTGGATCGGCTACGGCCACTTCGCTGTTATCATTGGATTTAGTCGTAAAAGACGTTAAATAGTCTTTAGGATTAAATCTCAGTAAAGCGCGGCGCTGACTGGCAAAAATTCGCCCCATGGCACTGATCCTATCGACTTCATCTAAGTCAATCGCCAGCAGCGCCATGGCATAACTAAAGCTGTGTTTAATCGGCGTAAAACGGCTGTGGGATACAGTGCCGTAATAAATGCCGCTATTGAGTTCTGCCATATTTAAGCTTGTCACATTTACATCGGTCATAGGCTGACACCAAAATGGGCGCATACATCCAGTGCACTGCGAACACCATCTTCATGGAAACCATTGTGCCAATAAGCTCCAGCAAAATGGGTATGATTTTGCCCGGAGATTTCCTCACGGCGACCCTGCGCCTTAAGGCTGGCTTCGTTAAACACTGGGTGGGCATAATTGAAGCGGCGTATCACTTTCGCCTCATCAATCAACTCTGACTGATTCAAAGTGACACAAAACGTCGGCGCATTGGCTGGCAACTGTTGCAGTATGTTCATGTTGTAAGTCACTGACGCTGGGCGTTTTAGATTGCCATCTAATCGATAGTTCCAACTCGCCCAAGCCGCTTTTCGCTTAGGCAGGATACGCGTATCCATGTGCAGCACCACATCGTTATTCTGGTAGCTAAGGTCGCCTAAAATGGCGCGTTCTGTGGGCGTGGGATCGTTTAACATCCGCAGTGCTTGGTCGCTATGACAGGCTAAAATCACCTCGTCAAACTCCAACCATTCACCCTGGACTTGTAACTTCACCCCATTGCCATGACGTTCAATACCTGTCACGGGGGAGTTAAGGCGAATATTGTCTTTAAAGGGCGCAATAAGATCAGGAATATAACTACGTGAACCGCCCTTTAGCACATACCACTGAGGCCTATCACTGACATTTAATAAACCGTGGTGCTGGAAGAAGCGAATAAAAAACTTCAACGAAAACGCACGCATATCTTCTATGCTCGAAGACCAAATTGCCGCGCCCATGGGCAAAATATAGTGCTCGGCAAAAAAGCGCGAAAAGTTTTCACTGTCTAAATAATCACCTAAGTTACCTTCAGGGTAAATATCCTGTTGATAGAGTGCCTTACAGCCTTTATTGAAGCGTAGAATTTCTTTTAAAAAGGCCCAAAAGCGCGGATTCAGCAGGTTACGCTTTTGGGCAAACAAACTCGCTAAATTGTGGCCGTTATATTCAAGCCCTGTCAGCGCATTTTGGACGCTGAAACTCATCTCAGTCGGTAATATGGTGACGTTAAGGCGAGCCAATAAACGCTCAAATCTTGGATAGGTTCTGTCATTAAACACGATAAAACCAGTGTCTATAGCGTAGGTTTGGCCTTGGTGCTCCACATCGACTGTCGCCGTATGGCCGCCGATATAGTCATTGGCCTCAAATACTGTGACCTTGTGCGACTCGCTTAATAGATGGCCACAGGTTAATCCAGAAATGCCGGTGCCGACGATGGCGATATTTTTCATAAACTCTTGTCCTTAAGCGGCTTGGCTTGAGTATCGTTTGCAATCATTTTTTGCCACACAAAGGCAGGTAAAAACGACATCAATTTCAATAGATAAGTAAAGCGTCGCGGAAAATGGATCTCGCGCTTGCCACCTTTAAGCCCATTGCGGATTGCCTTAGAAGCGGTTTGCACACTCACTTGCATTGGCATAGAAAAATCATTTTTTGCGGTCAGTGGCGTCGCAACAAAACCAGGGCAAATCAAGCTCACACCTATGTCATTCTTAGCAAGATCAAGCGAGAGACTCGAGGCGAGATACTGCACGCCAGCTTTAGAGGCGCCGTAGGCTTGCGCGCGAGGGAAAGGTAAAAAAATAGCGCTGGAACTCATTAAGCCAATACGTGACCCCCTTGGCATTAAAGGTAAAAATGCGCTGAGACAATATCCCATCGCAATTAAATTGGTATGGACGACGCGCTCGAATAACACATCATCGAAGGCCTTAGCATCGTCTATATACTCACAACTGCCCGCGTTTAAAACCACCAAATCGAGCTGACAATCGGTTTTCGCCAACAGCTCGGCTAAATCGTGGCCAGCTTGTTGAACTTGGTTGCGCTGGGATATATCAAAAATTAACAAGGTGGCACCTACGAGTTCATTCAAGGCTAACGCATCTAATCTTTCTTGGGAGCGGCCACAGGCAATGACGTGCCAACCTAAGGCTAAATAATCCTGTGCCAGTTGCAGCCCAATGCCTGAGCTTGCACCTGTAATAAGCACGGTATTAATTTTCAATGGCTTAACAACGTCCATTACTTAGCCGCCCTGTCTTTAAGCAAGCGGATAAGCCCGCCCATGCAAGGCAAATGCTCGTACAACATTTGCCCTAAGTCGAAGTAATCCCTGTGAAAATAAATCTTGTCGTTGAATTTAAGTTGGCTCATGCCATCAACATGGATAAGTCCGCCTTTATTCAACTTAGGGTGGCTATATTCCATCTGCCAAAACAGCGCGGCTTGATTCGCATCCTGCTGTACTTCTTTGATCTCAAACTGAATATGCTTAACATTCTTATATAACTTCGCGAAGTACTGAGTTAACGACTCTAGCCCTGTGATTTGATGCATAGGATCGGTAAAGCTAATACTGTCGTCGTAAACTTGACCCAACAGGTGCAAGTTATCTTTATTCAAGGCTTGATAAAGCTGAATAAAATCATCAACAAGCGTATTAGTCTCAGTCGTCGCTTGGTTTGTCATCTGGTTATTGCTCCTGATCCTATTTATTGGGCCGCGGCCTTTTTCAATACACCTAGTACGGTTAACGCCCTTGCTCTTGCTGCACTGTGCTCGACAATCGCACTCGGATAAGCCGTTTGAGTGTTGAATAACGGCTGTTCAAACAAGGACGGTGTCTGCGCTGTACTGGGTTGATGTAATTGCTTAATTCCCCAAGATGCGAGCTCTGGTAAGTACTTACGGATGAAGCTGCCATCTGGATCAAACTTTTCACTCTGGCTCATAGGATTAAAAATGCGGAAATAAGGCTGGGCATCGCAGCCACAACCCGCGGACCACTGCCAGCCGCCATTATTCGCAGCCAAGTCACCATCGATGAGCTTTTGGCGAAAATAGCGCTCGCCCCAACGCCAATCAATCAGTAGATGTTTAGTCAGGAAACTCGCCACCACCATACGCAGACGATTGTGCATCCAACCCGTTTGATTGAGCTGGCGCATTGCCGCATCGACAATCGGATAGCCAGTACGACCTTCACACCAAGCGGCAAACTCCTGCGGATTATTGCGCCACTGCACATGGTCAGCTTGTCGATTGAAATTATGATTCTTAGATAAGTCAGGAAATGCCACCAGCAAATGACGATAAAACTCACGCCAGGTAAGCTCATTTAACCAAGTTCGAGCTGGACTAGTATCGTCGACAATCACCTCGGGGAAGTCATGCAGCAACGCGGCAACGCATTGTCTTGGGCTAACGACGCCAATGGCCAGATAAGGTGAAATAGAACTGGTGCCATCGATGGCGGGGAAATCCCTATCTTGCTTATAATCCTGCACTTTCTGCTGAATAAATGCAGAAAGCAAACGCTTTGCCTGCCCTTCTCCCGCAGCCCAAAGTTCACTCGGCACTTTAGTGACATGGTTAAACAAAAGCGGCTTTGGCTCGGTCAACACAGGTCCAAGCGGCGCCGGAACTGGAAGCGGCAAAATAGCATGGCGAGCGGCAATTTCTCGCCACTTACGGCTAAAAGGAGTGAAAACCTTATACATGTCGCCGGACAAATTCAGCACTGTGCCCGGCTTAAGCAAACAATGCTCATCGGTTAACATCAGAGGAATACCCGCCTGAATACAGGCTTGGTCACGCTGTTGCTCGTTAATCTCAGGCTCACTGCCGGCAAAAACGCGGCTAATACCTTGCTGCTGGCAGTAATCACTGATAAACGCTGGCACATCGGCAAAGGTATCTAACTGAATTAATTCGAATGTAATACCCAAACTCGCCAGCCCTTGGGCAAGCAAATTGATGTGACGTTCGATAAAATCTAACTGAATGGGCGCCACATCATGGCTTTGCCACTGAGTTGGCGTAGCGATATAAATGGCCTTAAGTGCCACGCCATTCTCCCGAGCCCAATCACAGGCTGCACTTAACGCCTGATTATCGGCAAGGCGTAAATCTTGGCGAAACCACATCAGTGCATTATTGCCCTGCACTTTTACTGGCATTGAATCTATTGGCATTGAGTCGCTAACTGATGTCATTGTTTTCTCGACTATTGCCCTGCTCGCTTTTCCCTTTGCCTTTGTGACTTCTGTTAGTCTTCCCCACTGCTCGAGACGGCATTTGTCCAATCAAGTCTGTCATCGAAGGCGCCCAGAAAGCCGATAAGGAAGTCAAGGTCGGCGCAAAGGGGCCAACAAATCGACAGGGGAAACTCATTTGTGCCAATACAGTGAGCATTTCAGTCTGCTCAGACCCCGAATGATTTGGATCGGGAATAAGCAAAAGCGCATCGACGTTAAGCCTGCCCTGCAGCAGCGGTAAACTACCTATGGCCTGCTCGCCAAGGTCGATAACCGATACTCGAAGCGACGCTAACTCGAGCGATAAGAGCAAAGAAAACAGGCTTTTAGTTCGGGTAGAGTTAGGCTGCGTGGCCGCGCCGCGGGATAACTGCACCACAGCCATTCGCGCCGCAATGGCCTGTCCGGTAAAGGCATAACGCCCACCAACTCGGCTGAGTAATTCGCTTTTTAACCAAGCGAGAATTAACTCGGCATCGAGCCGCTCATCCACTAAGTCATCGAGTTGATTAAGCCAAGGTTGCAGTAACTTTTCTTTCACTAATTGAAACGGATATAAGCCAAATGCATCGTCTAATATCTGCTGCAATTTATGCTGATTGAAGTCGAACAATGCTGCATTCAGCGCAGTAATTTGCTCACCCCACAGATCGACAACTTGAGTTTCTACCATTTCAATAGACAAGGATTTGGCGGCACTCATCAGCAAAGGTTTAACCTTACTGATCGCAACACCTTTAGCTAACCATGTATTAATCTCATGGATTTCTTGAATATTTTCACTCGTATATAATCTGTGTCCCTTGGGCGTGCGCGCAGGGATCACTAAACCAAAACGGCGCTGCCATGCCCTTAAGGTCACGGCATTCACGCCGGTTAAGGCCGACACTTCACCAATGGGGAGTAACACGCCATCATTGGGCTCATCGTTGGTTATGGACTGGGTATCTTGTTTCATATATCAGTAATAACTCACTAAATTCAAAGCTAAAAACCACTCATGCTAGTAGGCATAGCGCAGCTTCAACGCCTCTGGATGGGGATTCAAGTACACTTGCTCTTCAATGTAAGGCGTTGGGAATTCCCGCAGATAATGATTTATGAGCGTGATAGGCACTAACAGAGGCAATAAACCTTCGCGATATTTCATAATCGCTTCAGACAGTTCTGTCTTTTGCTCTTTGCTCAAATGCTTTTTAAAGTAACCCTGAATATGCTGCAGCGTACTGGTGTGATTTTTACGGGTCGCATTGATTTTCAGCGCCGTCATAAAGCCTTCAAAGTAGCGGGTTGCGCTTTGTTCAAGATCCTCAATATTGGCCACTATCGGCCCAAGCTCGCGATACCACGTAGGGCTATGCGCCATTAACAGGTATTTATAGCGGGAATGAAACTTCACTAACTTATGCTTAGTCAGCCCTTCATGCTTCATCAGATGCCAATCGTGATAGGCATAAACGCGGGTGAAAAAGTTCTCCCGCAGCACCATGTCATGCAAACGGCCTTCTTCTTCCACGGGCAATAGTGGATAACGCTCCATTAACTTGCGGGCGAACACACCAATCCCCGACTTAGAGCCATTGTTCGTGCCAATTTTGTACTCAGTCACCCGCTCCATGCCGCAGGTTGGCGACTTAGCGCAAAGCAAATATCCGCCGAGAAAATCGAGCTCTTCAACCTTGTTTTCGCTGTATTCATTAAGCTTATCGGTCACATCTAAGCTGCCGTCACCGCTTTGAACCAAGATGGTTTCGCCATCACGGACTAAACGGATACTTTTTCGGGGTGCACCTAGGCCAATCGCCATTTCCGGACAGATAGGCACGTAATCGAAAAATTGCTTAATTTCTTGATTACAATAGGTAGAATTTTTATGTCCGCCATCAAAACGAACCTTCTCCCCTAATAAGCAAGCACTGATCCCAATCTGAATTCGCTGCGGGTTAAACTTGTACATAAGTCGACTCCTTGTATCACTATGTCTTTAATTACGGACCATAGTTGTACAAGGATCAAGTTTTTGTATAAATATTTTTTTAAAAGCCTCGTTCAAGCGTGACTTCTGATAAATCAATCACAAATGAACCATACATAAACCCCACATAAGCCTGAGTTGGCCTCTAACTTGCTTAATAAAATACCGAGCATCATTAAATTAATTAAAACGACCATTAGCACCATTTAATCGCGCCGTATTAGGCCAAAGGTTGCCAAGGGACTCAATCGCAACTACTGGGCACAACTACTGGCACAACTACTGGGCCATACCAAAAGGAATCGGACATGAGCACAATCAACCCCAACAGCTATACCAATCCCTATGCAAATTTGGCACTCACGCAACTCAAATCAAGCCAGAGTAACCAAGCTAATGATGCCACTTCGATTGCATTAACGGGTCCCGCAGTTAGCCAAGATACTGTCACCCTCTCCTCATCTGCGCCTGTAGCGACAGCCGATACCTATAGCCATCTCGCAGCTAACGCCAAACAAGGCTATACGGGGAATGTGCAAGCCATTGCTGGCAAACCTGAGTCAGATAAAAGCACCGACAAATTGGCTGAAGCCATGCAGGCGATCCTCGATAAGCGTACAGGTATCGATAGGGAAAAACTGAAGCAGTTAGAGGCTGAAATGGAAAAAATTGCCAACGATGAAAGCCTGTCTGAAGAAGAAAAAGCCAAACAACTAGAGTTACTACAAGCGCAAAAGATGGACCTGATTAAGGAGTCTTCAGAGAAAAATGAAGAGAGGCAGCGCAGAGTCGATCCCGAGGTGTATTACAGCTAATAAAGCCATGGTAGGCCAAGACGCTTAAGCTTGTTTCTCTATCTTGTTAATACTGCCCTTATAACCCGTTTCATCAACGGCCTTGAGCAAATTATCAAGATTAAAATCCTCTGGCACAGTCACTATTGCCTGTTCGGTTTTCAACGAAGCCTTGGCCTTAATCACCCCATCGGTTTTACGCAGGGCTTTATTCACGACAGTGACACACAGCGGACATGTCATGCCCTTTACATCTAAGGTAACCAGCACGTTTGCCGCCCAAGTGGGCGCTGAACACAAGCTCAAGGCGAGAAATAACACTAACTTCATTCGAACACCTCTAATAACCAAGGTAATACAAAAGGATATAACTGAAATGCCAGCACAATAGGCACAGTTAACCAGTACAGCCACAGCATCTGAGTACGACTCAACGTCGCGGTACACAGTGGCTTTTTAGCAAAATAGAGCCGCCAAAATCCCATCAGAATCAGCCCAGTCGACAGTATCAACATGGGCACTTGCAGCCAGCTCAGTTGCTCAATCCCTGACAGGCTCGCGGCCGACACCCCGAACACCAAATAAATAAGCGGGGCAATACAGCATAGGCTTGAAGCAACCGCAGCAAGCACTGCGGCGGCCATAGTCGCGAAGAGGCCCTTAGCGTTGTTCGGTTGACTGGTAGTCATAGGCAAACACTTTAGGCTCATAATAGTTCACGGGATCGCCATCAACTTCGGCATACGGGTAGCCAAAGTTATTCAGTGGTGTCTGTTCGGCTGTAGGGAATAAATCAAAGTCGCGGCCATAGTTAAAGCCAACCCAGTTCATTTCCCAGTTACCAAAAAGGTAATCATTCACCGCCTGAACCTCAGGATCGCTGTGTTCTTTTTTCTCCGTTAAGCGCATTTTAGTCACATCGGCAGGATCGGCGGGCAACCAACCATAACCCGCTAAATAGAACATAGCGCGGCAATGTTGACCACCACTGACATCGGCAACCCCTTTTTCATCGGCGCTACCAAATGCCTTTTTAGAATAATGACCCATCTTGATAGCCTGTCCTAAGCGAATCCCAAACATTTCACGGGCAGGGATACCCACAGCACGCATTAACGCCACAAATACCGAGTTAATGTCGGTACACTTGCCGCCTAACTTGCCACTTTCTAAAATGCTGGCCACATCGCCTGTACCACAGCCAATCACACTATTGTCGCGGAACATATTGGCGCTAACCCAAAGGTAAATCAGTCGCGCTTGTTTCAGTGGCTCAGTTTCGCTACCGACGATTTTATCCGCCGTTTGCTTCACAATACCGTTAATCGGCATATGTTTAGTCGGCAGTAAATAACGTTCTACATCCGCAGGATAGTGGATCTGTGTTGGCGTGCGATAGTGAGTCAAAGCGCCGCTCTTAAGCGGTTCCCAATCTAAGGTTTCAATATCTAACTCAACTTTAATAGTCATGCTGGCTTTGGCATCTGGCCAAGTCGCAAACAGGGTTTTGGCGCCATAACTGTTGTTTGAGCTGATATAGGCATCTTTAAAACTGCCAGTGAAATTCAGCTTACTGACCCGTTGGAATTGTGTGTCTTCAGGCAAAGGGATCCACAAGTTAACCACGCCCTCAGAGCCTTCAGGAGCAACAAGATGGTAAGTGTTTGTTAAGATAAAACGGCGACGTCCATCACTTGAGCTAGATTCAACGACACTCGATTTAGAGGAAGATGCCAGTACTGGCGCGATAAAACCCGCAGTCGACAAAATAGCCGCACTTTTTAAAAAATTGCGTCTTTGCATTATGACATTCCTTTTATTGGATCATATTAGAAAGAAGAGAACTCAACATCACAGAGCAAGATTATAGGTTCTATGGCCCTATGCAGCAATCAAGCCCAATTTAGGCTGCTCACCATACAGTACAAAGGCCGTAAATCGGAGAAAAAGACGCAGTAAAATATGCCGCAGCGCTTACCTACTCGTGAAAATGCGATAAATGTCGACTTTTCTTGGAAGAGCAATTTTAGAAGACTAAAACAAGTATCACTCGTATTACGTCTACAATCTCACCGCAAAAATATCAACATTAGTCGACTGTTAATATTTATGAGGGAGATAATTCCCAGTTATTTATAATGCAAACGTACAAATGTCTCATTTAAAAAATGAGTCATTCGCATGGCCGAACTGTATTTACAAATATGCTCTACACCATTTTATCTGCAAAAAATGAAACAGAATTCAAATTTAGTGACTAAAATTTATACGCTTAAATCTGCAATATGAATATGTAAAAAATTGCAGCCTCTAAACTTGCCTGAATTCGGGTATAGAGATTTGGCACATCTAGCAATTTCACCTGAATAATCACAAAATAAATTTCAAACTCATAGTACAAAACGTGACTTAGACCACTATGTTGCAGAAATGTTCCGCAAAAGTTTGCGTATGTTCACACCTGTTCTAGGCTTAAAAACGAATATACCTCACTTTAAAGGGCTTTTTTATGAAACATAAGTTTTCATTAGGTCTTTGCTCACTCTTGCTCAGTTCCACCGCTTATGCAGAAGTGAACATTTCAGGTTTTGCCTCAGTTGTCGCGGGTCAAGTTCTCGAAGGTTCTGGCGTTGCTGAGTTTGATTTAGGTCCCACCTTTCTCGCCGACTATCCACTCGTTGGTGCCTACGATGAAGATATTAGCTTTAAACCGGATACCTTATTTGGAATCCAATTTTCAGCGGATTTACTTGAAGGATTAACAGCCACTGCACAGGTCGTCTCACGCGGTGCCGATGATTTTTCAGCAAGTTTTGAATGGGCTTATTTATCCTACGAGATCAATGATCATTGGACAGTACAAGGCGGTAAAAAACGCCTACCTCTCTACTATTACAGTGATTTCTTTGATGTTGGATATGCCTATCCTTGGATACGTCCACCCGCAGATAACTACACATGGCAAATATTTAACTACACAGGTGTCAGCGCGCTATATAACTATTTAATTGGCGACTGGACCATGTCAGGGCAAGTCTATTACGGTAGCGAAGATAGTGAACCCAATAAACTGTTATCTGACTTTTTCTTCCTCGAAAATACCCGAGAAGTGTGGAAGGACATAGGCGGTATTGTTGTCCAATTCAATAAAGATTGGTTAGATATTCGCCTTACACATATGCAATACACGAATGAACGTTATATTGGTGGAATTCAGCAGGAATGGAATGGCAGCACCCAACGTTCAGGCAAATTTTATGGCCTGTCAGTTAACATAGATTATGAGAACTTCCTCTTTCTATCAGAGCTGAACCGCTTAGATCTCGATGGTAGCAATCTAGATACTTACTTGCTCACTTTCGGCTACCGTATCGATTCAGTGATGCCATACATTTCCTATTCGGACTTCAATGAAGGTAAAAATCTCGAAGTGCACCATACGAGTTCAGTAGGAATACGTTGGGATTTCCACCCCTCGGCAGCCTTTAAAATTCAATATGATGACGTTAAAGATGACGGTGGCCCAGGCTTGAAAATCGCAGGGGATTCTAAATCCATCAGTCTTGGTATTGATTTAGTATTTTAGGAGAGAGATATGAAAAAATTAGTTTGCTCAATCCTACTCAGTTTACTCTCAATGCCATTATTTGCTGGCGTAGTTGTCATAGTGAATCCCAGTAATGCGGATGCAATAGATCAAAAATCAATCGAGAATATTTTTTTAGGAAAAACAAAGACCTTCCCCGGAGGAGCCCAAGCAGTACCAGTCAATCTTGACAGCGCTATGCCCTTAAGGGAGACATTTGACACTAAAGTACTGGGCAAGTCATCCAGCCAACTTAAGTCATATTGGTCACAGAAAGTGTTTACGGGCAAAGGAACGCCACCCAAGGAAGTCAGTAGTGGGGCGGAGATGATAAAATTAGTTGCATCTAACCCTAATATTATTGGCTATATTGATAGTAGTGAGGCCAATGATTCGGTAAAAGTTATTGCCGAGTTTTAGATTGGAGTGCCGGGCTTTAGCTCGGCACAACTTGGGGGCAAGGGATGAATTTCTTTAATAACATTTCTATTTTTAAAAAAGTTATCGCGATATTTATTTTAGCAGTCATCATTTTCGCTTTAAACTTAAGCATTAGTGTTATCTCCATAAATAAAAATCGCACCACTCTTAACTATATGGAGCAGCAAGTTTACCAAAGGGTTGAACTCGCCAATCAAAACGTGTTTTTTATCCAACGACTCGATGAGCTTTATACTCAATCCGTTTCTTTTGCCGACGAAGACCTGTTAACCAATGCCAGTAATATGTACGAATCTTTACGCAAAAACCTCCAACAGTTAGACAAGGTCGATCCCTCACAAGCCAATCAACTCAACAATCTATCGGCTAAATTAACCCGTTATAACGATATGACGATTAAGCTAGCTAAAGGCATGCTGGCAGGTACGATTGATATGGCAAATATTGGCCAAATCAGCCAAGAAAAATCCCAAGCCTATGAAGCAGTGCTCAATGAAATACAAAACTACAAACAAGACAAAGTACTCGAATTTAAACAATCGATAAAAGAAGCGGGTGACAGATCGGAGCAAAGTTTATGGCTCACCCTCTCCATAGGTATCGCTTTACTGATCGTGATGTTTATTGTCACTATCGCCATTGCACGCGCCATTAGCTCTTCTGCCCGTAATGTTGCCCAGTCATTGAGTGAGCTCGCCGATGGTAAGGGTGATCTTAGCCATAAACTTAACGTATCAGGTAGCGATGAACTCGGCCAAGTATCGAGTAACTTCAATCGATTCCTTGGGTTACTCGGTGATTCGATTCGTAGAGTAGTGAATGTTACCGATCCCTTGCTTGCAAGCTCGCACTCACTCAAACAGCGAATGGAAGATGCGACGCATGCAACTCAGAGACAAAGCCATGATGCCAGTGCTGTGCAAGTTTCAATGGAAGACATGCGCCACTCCGTCATTGAAATTTCGCAAAATGCGCGCCAAGCCGCCAGTGCCGCCCAGATTGCCGAAAAAGAAGCCATGCAAGGTATGACAGTCGTCCAACGTACTATCGATATTTCACAGGAATTAAATACGGGGATTCAGGCCGCTTCTAACTCGATTAATGAACTTGCCAGAGACACTGAAAATGTCACCTCTATCTTAAATGTGATTACCTCGATTGCTGAGCAAACTAACCTGTTGGCACTGAACGCTGCCATCGAAGCTGCCCGCGCGGGTGAGCAAGGACGGGGCTTTGCCGTGGTAGCGGATGAAGTCCGTGCCCTCGCCTCTAAAACCGCAGATGCAACCACAGAAATTCGTCATGTACTGCAAAACCTTAAAACGGCGGCTATTTCTTCGGTTAGTACCATGAATGTGGCCATGTCTAAATCATCAGAAAATGAAACCAATGCCCAAAACACGGGCAGTGCATTGAAATCAATTCAGCAGCAGATTGTCAGTATCAATAGCATGAATACCCACATTGCCTCGGCAACAGAAGAGCAAGCCTCGGTCGCTTCCCAAGTGGTCGATAACGTCGTCAATATGAACGCCTCATTCGAACAGACATTGCAAATTCTGTCGCAGGTTCGCAATGTTTCTGAGGGATTAGTCGATTTTGCCGATGAACTGAAAAACGCCACCTCACAATTCAAACTTTGAGGACGACTTATGATGATTACTTGGGATCATGGCTTGTCATGATTGCTTGAAATGATGGCTTGAAATAATTGTTTGAAATGATTGTCTAAGGTCGTTTTCCCCGCAAAAAACCGGTATTGAGTAACTCAATACCGGTTTTTATGCATCAAAGCTTAACTTCCCCCCATTTTAACCCTGCTAACTAAACGCCAAGAAAGGTGATACACACAGTAATAAACCCGTGATGATAATGATATACAGCGACATGCCCTTGTACTTATGCAGTGCGGGGACTTGATATACTAAATAAGCGGGAATTAAACAACCCACTAAACCAAAGATTGGACTGCAAATTGACGTAAAACTTAGCACTGGCGCATTCAATACAATCGCGCCCCACGACAGTAGAATCGTGAAAATCATGATGCCGTAACCGACAAGCTTTTTGTTGATGCGATCTTCAGGCATAAACCGACGCAGCATATTCATGGTTAGCCCTTGGCAAGCTTCTCTGAAACCAAGATACACGCCAAAGTAAGCCGTCATGACGGCAAAAATGTTCAGTGTCAGACTCAGTAATTTCAGCGTTTGCCCCTGCATACCTTGGGCGACCATGGCCAAGGCCGAGATATTTTCTTCCGATGCGCGCACCGCTTGTTCGTGACCCATAGCGAGCGTGAATGATACGGCATAAAAGAACACCACGACAAACAAGACACCAAAGGCAATATTCATCGCTCGCATCGCTTTAAAGCGCGCCACGGCTAAAGATTTCTCCCGTGAACGGTATGAAATCACCATAGGGCTTAAGCTTTGAATAAACAGAATCGATGTCAGCGTAAAAGGCAGCATGACGACCGCATCTTTTAACCAATCACCCGTTGCTGGAATAGCGCCAATATTATTGATATCCCACTTATCCACCATCAATAACCCTAACACAGCCACAACACCCAGCTTAGTCAGCACCATAAAAGTGGAGATCTTAAACAGTAGATTTTCACCGCGGGAGGCTAAGGCAACTAAGCCGCAGATTAAGGCTAGACCATAAAAAGGATTTTCTGACAATAACGCTTTGGTGACCCCAAAACTTTGCAAAAATGAAGCACTGTCGTTTGTAATGGCCGTTGAATAAACGAACACCCAAATGACCAGCATGATGAAGTACAAGCCGCCCAACAGCATGCCCCAGTTTTTACCTAAGTAACCCGAAATCACACTCGGGTAATCCTTACACTCAGGCGATTCGGCTAAGGTATTGATAAACAACCGTTGGAACATATACATGGCAGGATAGCCAATAATGCCAGACAGTAAAAACACCCATAACCCCATTAAACCAACCTGCACAGGCAAGAATACGATCCCCGCGCCAATCGCCATTCCAATACTCATGATAATCCAGCCCCAATCCGTACTATCGAAGCGGGTATCTGCTTTCCACTGTGCAGCAGTAATTGTTGCATCCATTATTTCACCTTTACCTTGTTGCTATTATTTTATGCAAATATATTTGAACAAAACAAACTCAGCAATCAATATACTCAACTTTTGTTGAACAAAGAGTTAAAGCTCACAACTTGACTGAAAACGAGATAAATAGCGCACAAACCGCAGTGACAAATGAAATTCATTAAAAAATAATTGCAATGAAACATAAAAATACAAATAATGTTGCACATACGCCGACCTAGGCATTCAATTTTATTTGCAAGTTGGAGAGACAATGAAAACCATTATCCACGCAGAAAACGCTCCCGCAGCCATTGGCCCTTATTCACACGGTACGAGCTATGGCAATCTCATCTTCACCTCTGGCCAACTACCCGTTTGTAAAGAGAAAGGCGGCGTGGTTGACGGTGGGATCACCGCACAATCGATTCAGTCGCTAGACAATCTCAAATACGTACTTGAAGCGGGTGGCGGTAGCTTAGAAACGGTTCTCAAAACCACTTGTTATCTTGCTGAGATCAGTGACTTTGCCGCCTTTAACGAAGTGTATAAAACCTATTTTAAAACCGACTGCCCTGCACGTAGCTGTTTTGCGGTGAAGGATCTTCCACTGGGCGTTAAAGTGGAAGTTGAAGCCATAGCACACGTTAACATTTAAGCATTAACATAAGGTTGTAAGCTGATGAAACCCCAATGGCAGCAGTATATTCGCATCATCAAACAAGTCGTTAAGCCCGCATTAGGCTGCACTGAGCCCATCGCCGCTGCTTACGCCGCCGCCGTCGCCCGCGCCTTACTGGGTGTTGAACCCGATTCAATTGCGGTACAAGTGTCTGACAATCTTTATAAAAACTCTATGGGCGTGTTTGTACCTGGCACAGGCAAAATCGGTCTGGCAATTGCCGCTGCAGCAGGCGCCATTGCTGGCAATCCTGATGCAGGCTTAGAAGTATTGGCCGTAATCACGCCGGAGCAAGTCGCCAAAGCACAGGCATTGATTGATGCGGGTAAAGTCACAGTTGAGCGCACTGAAACGGCAGAGTTTATCTATTGCTGTGTTATTGCAAAAAAAGGCGACCGCGAAGCCCTAGTGAAAATCTGCGGCGGGCATACACTGATCGCCGAGAAGCGCCTCAACGGCGAATCCGTCTTTAGCCTTGACAGCACGCAAGCTAAAGCCACGGGTTCCATCTGTGAAGGCGTGGATATTACTATCGAATCCATTTATCGCTTCGCCCAAGAAGTCCCCTTCGAAGAGATCAAATTCATCCTCGAAGCCTCTGAGCTAAACGGCAAATTATCCGATGAAGGCATGGCGAATCCCTATGGACTCGAAGTCGGTCGCACCATGAAAAGTGGCATAGCCGCTGGCATTATTGGGGAAGATTTACTCAATAAAATCGTGATGTTAACGGCTGCCGCCTCCGATGCGCGCATGGGCGGTGCGAACTTGCCCGCCATGAGTAATCTTGGCAGTGGCAACCAAGGCATAGCCGCGACTATTCCCGTGGTATTAACGGCGCAATGCTATAAGGTTTCGGAAGAACAGCTCGCCCGCGCCTTGATAATGAGCCATCTAGGGGCGATTTATATCAAGTCCCATTACCCACCGCTGTCGGCATTTTGTGGCAATACAGTCACCAGCGCAGCCGCTTCTATGGCTATGGTGTATTTGGCGGGAGGTTCGTTCGAACAATCCTGTTTCGCGATTCAAAACGTGATCAGCGACAGCTCGGGCATGGTGTGTGATGGCGCGAAAGCCTCCTGCGCCATGAAGGTCAGCACGTCATCTAGTGCGGCCGTGCGCTCATTTTTGATGGCGCTCAGTAGTCACAATGTCTCAGGCCAAGGTATTATTGCTACCGATGTTGAGAAAACCATTAAAAACATTGGCAAAATGATCCTCAATGGCATGTCATCCACAGATGTCACTATTATCGATATTATGTCGGCATAATGATTTTAACCCGCTGAATAATGGCGGGTTAATAACCAAAGGTTGAAATTGTGAAACTGCAAGATTTAACGCAAAGTGATCTGGATATTTTGAAATCGGTCGAAAATATCGTCGATGGCATCGCGGCTATGTATGGTCAGCACACAGAAGTGGTATTGCACAGCCTAGATGCGAAACATCCGTCTGTGGTCAAAATTGCCAATGGCCATGTCACAGGTCGAGAAGTGGGGGCGCCGATAACCAACCTTGCCTTGCTTAAACTCAAGACAGGTCAGGATATTTCTAACTCTTACCTAACGAAATGCGCCAATGGTAAGACGCTAAGATCGATTACGACTGTGATCCGTAACAGTAAAAATCAGCCCATAGGTTTGCTGTGCATTAACAGCGACATGGATGCGCCGCTGCAATCTGTACTGCGCACTATGATGCCAGAGCAACTCCTTGGCAGCGAACTGACCAGCTCGCCCGAGGTGTTTGCCCGCAATATCGATGAAGCGCTCCATAGCACGATTGACAGTATCAACCATGAAGTGCGCTCAAACTCTGGGATTTCCCCTTCACAGAAGAACCGCGAAATCGTTAATCAATTGCATGAGTTAGGGATTTTCGAACTCAAGGACAGCGCCCAAGTCTCGGCCACTCGATTGGGGATTTCGGTGCATTCGATTTATCGCTATCTGCGGGAAATCAAAGCCAATCAAGCTTAATTGCGTGCATGATTGAATCAACGGGCTGAAATGAAATATTCCAGCCTCGTTTTAATATGACATATCAGCATCAGCTTCACCGCCACTCCCTAACAGATCCCACGTCAAAACTTTACCATCAGAAGTGAGCGCTATCATGTTTGATATGTTGCCACGCACCTCAATGACATCGGTTAGATCAATATCTTGTTTTTTAGCATGCCAACTCAGCCCGCCAAATTGCCAAACAGAAAGGCTCCCATCACGTCGCTTAGCGGTAAATCCCATAACACTTGGGATAAGCTCGATAACCTCAGAGACACCAAGCTTAGGTCCCGCGCTATCCTCTACTACAGTGCCATCCGCTTTCAACGCAGCATAACTCTGATTTAACGTAACCACTTGAACTACATCTGTAATCTCTTGCATCATAGGTTCACCACTTAAATCCTCTGCTCCTTGCCAACCTATTGATGTGCCATCCTCTCGCAGCGCAACAAACCCCGTATCTATCGCATATAGTGCGCGTACATGTTGCAACTTGTTTTGCACGGCCGAAGCATTACCGCCATGGCGTTTATGACCCCAAACTACAACATCGCCATTCGCTTTTAACGCAGCATAAGCGCCATCATTAGCTACAATATCAATGACTTTTTCTTGGCTATTAGCAGGCGAGTTCGCTAAGGCTAACGGAAAAAGTACACGACTCTCTGGCAAAAAACCTTCACCCCACGCATAGACTCTTCCATCGGCCATTAATGCAGTAAAACCAAATACTGAATGAACAACTTTGGTAACTGCCGTAAACTCACTGAGTCTAGCCAGTTGTCTTTGGCTTTCTTGACCATCATTGACGCTCCCCCAAGACATTAGCTCCCCGTTTTGAGTCACGGCAGTAAAGGCACTTGGCGCCGCATAAACAGCTTTAATATTCTTAAGTTTTGCGGCAAGGTGTTGACTATTACCACCGTGATAGGCCGAACCCCAGGTCACCACAGTGCCATCCTGTAGTAACGCAGCAAATGCTGCATCATTGATACTCACACTCTGCACATTCTTCAACGCTGGCGCTGAATAAATTCCGTGATTTAATTCATCCAAAGACCCATCCACGATAGACCAACTGATGACGCTGCCATCTCGTTTTATGGCGGCAAACAGATCATCACGCATGACAAAATCTGCCACTTGCGTGAATTTATCTTTAAGTAATGCTGGTGCATCCCCCATATCCCAAATCACCAGTCGATGGTCTTGGGTTAATGCTGCAAAACCACACCCATTTGTCGAAGCAAAAATGCTTTTTACATTGACTAATTCAGCCGCCACTGCGCTATGGTCGCCGCCGCACTGACGATCGCCCCATGTCACCACGCTGCCATCCTGCCGAAGTGCCGCAAAAGCACCTTTATTACTGTAGATATGGCGGACATTCTTGAGGGAGTTGTCAGTTGTGAGATTAGTATTGTCGGCTGGAGCATATTGGCCATATTGAGATGCCTTGCTCTGTGGCCCAAATTTTTGCAGAGTATTCTCCATTTGCGCCTGTTGCTCAGCCGAAAGCACGTCCTCTTTTTTACCGATATTGTTGCTAATCACATGAGTTAACGCGAAGAAAGCGAGCGCGGCGCCCGCCCATGACACGGTATTCTTATTCACAAAACATCCTTATCGTAACGACAAACTCATACTGAATTTATACAGGTGCCTTCAACCAAAGGCACACCTCTGCAAAGGCTAAGTATTGTACAAAAAAACCATGAAAATTAAATATCTGATGCCTTTTGGGCAAAACAACAAAGCAGCGAAGGCTCGCTGCTTTGATAGGGAAAACGTTATACCAAGGGTATTAAATAAAGGATTAATCTCTTTTGCCCACTTTCTCTAACCCCCATACCAGTGCAATCGCCGCCAGCATACACACAATCGCAAAGGCGAGTTGCGAAGGTTGGCCGGTCATTTGTTCAAAATTAAGCGGCGAAATATTTTGCTCCAGCAAAGGTACTTGTTCGCCGTGGGAGTTGGTCCGCCAAGTTAAAGTTTCTTTCCACGGCCAAATTTTACCTAAGGTACCTAACATTAATCCGGTTAGAAACACGATAGTGGCATCGTGGTGTTTACGCAGCAGTGCCGACAATAGATGGCTGAATGTCAGTAATCCCATCACAGCGCCAACGGCGAAACAGGCCAAAATATCCAGCTGAATATTTTTAGCCGCGGCTAAAACCACGGGATATAAGCCCAGTAATAATAAGATAAAACTGCCTGAGATCCCCGGTAACACCATAGCGCAAATGGCAATCGCGCCACCGAAGAAGATATTCATATAACTAGCTTCTACCGCGACCGGATTCAGCACAGTTATCGCCCATGCGGCCAGCACACCTAAGGCAAATAAACCTAAACGTGCCAGAGTGAAACCACTCACTTGCTTAAGCATATGCACGACAGAGATAAGAATAAGCCCAAAAAAGAACGACCAAATCGGGATCGGGTGCGTCACCAGTAACCAAGAGATTAACTTAGCAAAGGTAAAAATACTGGTCAGGATCCCCGCCAGCAGACTCACTAAAAAACCACCATTAATATGGGCAAATGCCCCTTTTATGCCCTGCGACTTAATCACGCCCCAAAGGGAAGGATTGATGCGTTTTACACTGTCGAGCAAGGTATCGAGAATACCGGTAATAAACGCTATGGTGCCGCCCGAAACGCCTGGCACGACATCGGCAGCGCCCATGGCCATTCCCTTAAAATACGTCAGCAAATATTTCACTGTGAGTCCTTGTAGTTAAATCAATATGCCATTGCCGTTAAACGACAAATTGGCCGCAATTATACGGTGTTACACTAAAAACCGCGAAATGAAGTTTGCTTAATTATGCCGACTGGTATTTGTTGTTATCCTAATGTTACACTCATCCGACCAGAGCGGTCCAAACCCAACTTGGAACAGGCTCAAGATAACAATCCCCCTTTGCATCATTATTAAGGATGACCATGAGCCAGACTGATTCTTCTAGCACTGCAGAACAAAAACCAAATAAAGTGCTCGCGCTCTACCACAAGACTCGCCGTTATCCCTTCGGCCAAAAACTGTTTTCAATCATGGTTTCACGCATGGCACCCTATTTCGGCACCATCAAACCACTGATCACTGAATTACGCCTTAATCATTGCGCCTGTTTAATTAAAAAACGCCATGCCGTTCATAATCATATAAAAACTGTGCATGTGATTGCGATTTGTAACGGCCTAGAAATGGCCATGGGCGTGATGGCCGAAGCCTCAATTCCAAAGCATTTACGTTGGATCCCTAAGGGCATGAGTTTGGATTATACCGCTAAAGCGGGCAGCGATATTTTATGTATCGCCGAAGTGACGCCAGAGCAATGGACTCCGGGCGATATGTTGGTTCCCGTTACCGCCTACGACACCCAAGGTGTAGTTGTGGTGAAAGGACATATCAAATTGTGGATTTCAGAAAAACCGCAAAAATAAACGCTTTGAATCAAGACTTACACTTAATGTCAGCATTTAAAAAGGGAGCTTTGCTCCCTTTACTTTTTCACCTTCAGCCGTATTTCGCAAAAACATTCGGGGAAATGAATTGTGCGGCGCCTTGCTCGCATAAAAGTACAAACTTTTAAATCTGTTCTTTTAAATCCGAAATGCTTAAATACGAGCTATTAAAATAGCAACCCAGTGATGCAAAATATTAAGCAAAATGGCTTGCAGTAAAACGCTCAATTAAACAGATAAAGTCGGCTTCAGCAAGCTTGGCACACTTTAAGGTTTGTTCATGGGATAACTGCACGTCCCCCAATCCCTCTGCCATATTGGTAATGGCACACACAGCCAAGACGGGCAAACCACAATGCGCCGCCGAAATCACCTCTGGTACCACAGACATTCCCACTACATCGCCACCGATGATTTGCATCATGCGGATTTCGGCCGCGGTTTCAAAACACGGGCCAGAGTAGGACACAAATACCCCTTGATTCACTTCAATGCCTGCGGCTTTTGCGACACTTAAGGCTTCTACTCTCAGGTCTTTATCATAAGCATTGGCTAGGCTAAAAAAACGTGGACCGTAACTTTCATCGTTTGCGCCCGTCATGGGCGTACCCGGCATAGTGTTGATGTGATCGCTGAAAATCACTAATGATCCCACGCCGATCCGCTCTGGCCGTAATGACCCCGCAGCGTTAGTCACCAGTAACAATTCACACCCTAAACGTTTGAAAGTACGCACCGGCGTCGTCATCACCTTCATGCTTTGGTGCTCGTAAAAATGCCCACGGCCTTTCATGCACACTATATCGATGCCATGTAAGCTGCCGAGCACTAGCTCTCCCGAGTGACCGACGACGGTACTCACGGGAAAGCCGTCTAATTCTTCATAGGGGATCACTACTTTGTTATCTAAATTATCGGCAAACGCGCCAAGCCCTGAGCCCAAAATCATAGCAGCACGGGGAGAGAAATTCGGTTTACGGGCTCGAATCGTCGCAAGGGCATTAATAACAGGATCATGGCTCATACAAGGTACCTCATAGCAAAGGAATGAAAGAGTAAACGACCCTCAGTATAAGCGGGCTTAGGGTTGCAAATAATCGCGATTAACCGCACTATTGTGCTGCTAAAAAGGACAATAACTAAAAAGCACTGAGCCTGAGATGAGCAAGATAAACGCACCAGAACTCGTCACCTTGAAGATGCTGCGGTATTTCCATCGGGTTGCTGAAGTAAAAAACTTTACCGCTGCTGCCGAGCAACTTCATCTATCGAAATCTCCGCTGAGCGCACAAATCAAAGAGTTAGAATCACTCCTTGGCGTTGAGCTGTTCACCCGCAGCACTCGACAAGTGGAACTCACACCCTATGGCCAATTGTTAAGAGAAAAGTGCGAGCAAATATTCGAGCTGGTGAATACCTCATTGGAGCAAGTGGCTCAGCTTGGGCGACTCGATAGAAACCATATTCGAATTGGCATCATGAGCTCGCTTTTTTGGATGGGATTTAGTGACATACTGAAAAGCTTTCGCAAGCAATGCCCTGAAAATGAGCTGATCTTTCAAGAGTTATCACCTGAAACTCAAAAAGTCGCCTTAGCGCATCAAGAAATCGATTTTGGCCTAGTGCGCTACGCCGACACCTTAAATCTGCCGAACCTCATCGCCGAAACCATCACCAGCGAACCTATGGTGTTAGCGCTGGCAAATAAACATCCCTTAGCCAGACGTAAAAGCATCGACTTGAGTGAACTCAAAGATGAGCCCTTCACCTTACTCAGCCGTGCCAACTCCGCCTCTAGTGATTTGATTATCGCCAGCTGTCAGGTCGCAGGATTTATGCCGAAATTAGTACAGGAAATGGTCGAGCCCAATAGCTTGATGGCCATCATCGCTGGCGATAATAGGGTATCCATAGTGCCGCAAAGTTATGCTTCACAACCTTGGCCTAGGGTAAAGTTTATTAAATTAAAACAAACCATCCCCGCCGATATCTGCCTGATTTATCGACCAGAAATAGCTTCGCAGCCAATTCTCGATAGCCTGAGGGACTTATTAAAGCAACAAATCAAAACCATTTAGATTGTCCATCAAACGAGTGCTATGCTGAGTTTAATATTCAGGGTTCATATTTTAAGGATATCAAGATGGATGAATTTTTAGCGGCAGCCATTGAAGAGGCCAAACAAGGACTCGCCGAGGGCGGTATCCCCATTGGTTCAGTATTAGTGATAGATGGCAAAATCGTCGGGCGCGGCCACAATAAACGGGTACAAAAAGGCAGTTCAGTACTGCATGCCGAAATGGATTGCCTCGAAAATGCCGGCCGATTTAGCGCCGCCGAGTATCAAAGAGCGACCTTGTATTCCACCCTATCGCCCTGTGACATGTGCAGCGGCGCGGTATTACTTTATGGCATACCTAAAGTCATCGTCGGTGAAAACACCACCTTCCAAGGACCAGAAGCCTATGTTAAATACCGCGGTGTGGATGTCACTGTGGTCGATAACGCCGAGTGCAAACAACTGATGCACGACTTTATCGCTAGCCATCCAACACTCTGGAACGAAGATATCGGCGAGTAGTGGATCTTCACTCTTCTCAGTCACTTTCTATATTTCACTTGCTATCTTTTTTGTATTTCACTTTTTGTATTGGCTGTATTTCATTGGAGGCTAGTGCCTGCTAGGCTAGCCCTCCCAAATCCCAGTGAAAAGTCGAACATGCCTACTAGCGAAAGGAACTCAGCTAACGTGCCAGCCAATTTACCTAAAGACCCTTGGTCAAGAACAAACGCCACGCAGCCAGTCGTCATGGCGATACCCGCACAACGTAATGCCAATCTCGATGCTATTCGCGGCTTAGCCGTGTTGGGAATATTTTTTATGAATATCTATTTTATGGGCATTACTTTTTTTGGCTATGCCCCCCACGAAACGCCGCCGCTGTCGGATCACATAATCAAAGTGTTCAGCAGCTTTTTCATCGAGGCGCGCTTTATCAGTCTGTTTTCCATCTTATTTGGTGTCGGGCTTTTTATTCAATATCAGAGATTTAGCGCCAAAGGCCTAGAAGCATATCCACTTCTACGTTCACGTTTGAAATGGCTAATGGTGTTTGGCCTACTCCACGGCATCATTATCTGGCCAGGTGATATTTTATTAACCTATGGGATCAGCGGATTTTTAGCTTTGTGTTACAAAGATTTAAGTATTGAAGCCCTTAAGCGCAAAGCGAATATTTTTATTTTAAGCGCCTTAGTGATCATCACGCTGATTAGCTTTACGGGCAGCGATGAACCTTTCACTCGAGAATCGAGTCTATTTGCAGAGCAATACGGAGCATGGACCTCAAGTTATGCCGACCAATTGTTCCTGCATTTGATACAAGTGGGTTATATGGCGTTGGTGATCCCTTTTACCATAATGTGGTTTACGGCGGGCTTAATGTTGCTCGGCATGGCCTTGTATCAACAGGGAACTTTTGAGCGGGGGTTTAGCAAGCCACAACTGCTGAAATTAGTGCTCGCCAGTGTGACGGTATCGCTACTCGATATCGGTTTAGACTTTAGCAATAATCCTATTCTAGTGACGTTTTCAGATGTGTTGATCATGCTAAGCGCTATTCCAATGGCGCTGATTTACATTCATATTATGGTTAAAATTTGCCAGAACAATCCTAATAGACTGACTCCATTGCAAAATGTTGGCAAGCTTGCTTTTAGTCTCTATATTCTGCAATCCATCGTTGGCGTGTTAGTGTTTAGACACTTAGATCCAGAATTGCTATTGAGTCTAGACAGATGGGGATACATGGCCATGGCACTGGTTTATTCAGTAGTGCAATTACTGTTAGCCAGCCTGTACTTACGCTATTTCAAGCAAGGGCCGCTGGAGAAACTTTGGCGCCACCTCGCGTTTAAAAAATACGCTGCATCACAAGAACGCCAGCAAGCTTAAAAACACTGACACGAGATTGATACTAGATAATGACGAATTCAAAACCAGCCAAAACGGGCAACAGCGCTTCACCTCAAACTAATCGTGCTCAAAAGAATCGACCACAAAGCAGTCGTGCTCAGAACAATCGCACTTCAAACAATCGTGCCCAAACAAACAATCGTGCCCAAAACAGCCGCACTCAAAAGTCCAATACAGCCGCATCAGGTTCAAGCCTTATGCCGCTGTTATTAGTGCTGATTTTTCTTGCTGGCTTAATCGGCGCGGTCCAGCAACATATGCTGCCCTACGGCATTGCGGGCATGTACCTCACACTGAGCCTGCTGACCTTTATCGCCTATGCCATCGATAAATCAGCCGCAAAACGCGGTAAATGGCGCACTAAAGAAAGCACTTTGCATCTGCTGGCGCTCATGGGCGGTTGGCCCGGCGCCCTGTTTGCCCAAAACGTGTTAAGGCACAAGTCAGTTAAAGCCTCATTTAGAAACGTCTTCTGGCTCACCGTTGTCGCTAACTTAGCCGTGCTGGGTTATGGCATAAAAACCGGCGCCATAGATATGTTTATCTAGCAAGCTATGGATTCTATGAAAATCTAAAGTTTGTCACTAAAACGCTTTAACTTATTTTAATATAAAAACAAAAGGTTAAATTATGAAAAAATTTTTAGTTGCAGTTTTGGGTGTTGCAATACTATCGGGTTGTGCCGCACCTCGCTATACAGCAAAACCAATAGAAACAAATACTAACAATGTAGAAATAGTCATTATTAAGGATAAAGAAACACGTGACGGCTTCCAAGAAACAATGGAGACATGGCTAAAAGCAAATAATTACACCTACACAGTGCAGCCTGATGATTCTAAACATGATTTAAATAAACTCACATTAGAATATGAAGGTAATTGGACTTGGGACTTGGCATTATATTTAAAAAGCGCTGAAATTAACGCATTTCAGAATGGCCAAAGAGTTGGCAGTGTTAAGTTTCAAGTACCCTATACTGCGAACCCGAGTAAGTTTGGTAATGCTGCGAATCGTATTAGCTATATGATGTCAGCTCTATTTGGTCAAATCACTGCTGATGAAGCAACAAAAAAAGTAAATGGTTCAAGCGATTAATATCATTGAAACCTTAACTAAAAAACAGGGTAATCATAGAATTACCCTGTTTAGTTTTGCACTGTTTATTATCTTTAAAACCAGCTCAACGCGATACTGATAATCACGCCTGTGATCATCAACTGCATTAAACAAAATCCCATAATATCCCGCGCTTTTAAGCCCGCAATTGCCAGCACGGGCAGTGCCCAGAAAGGTTGAATAAGGTTAGTCCAGGCATCACCCCAAGCTACGGCCATAGCTACCCGAGCAACATCGGCGCCCAAGGCCTGCGCAGCAGGTAACATAATGGGTGCCTGCACGGCCCATTGACCGCCTCCCGATGGCACAAAAATATTTACAATTCCCGCGCTGATAAAGCTCCAAAATGGCAGGCTCTCGGCGCTGGCGATGGCCACAAAACCTTCCGAAATACTTTGGGCTAAACCCGATTGCACCATCACAGCCATAATGCCCGCATAGAAAGGGAATTGGATCACAATCCCTGCGCCGCCCTTAATGGCCTCATTCAAGCTGGTTAATAAACTGCGTGGCGTTTGATGTAAGAGGATAGCGAGAAAAAGGAATAAGAAGTTCACTAAGTTAAGGTTTAAGCTGCCGCCCTGTACCCAAAAGTAATAGCCTAAATATACCAGCCCAGCGCCACCGACACTCCAGCCGAGTAAGCGGCTATTTTCTAACTTATCCGCAGGACGGCTTTCAGGCTGACGCTCGCTCACATTTTCAGGGTTAAGCGCCGAAACTGCGGGTTCGCTTACTTTATCGTCCAGAGCGCTTGGGTCGACATAAATACTGTCCTTGTCTTCAGGCAACATGAAACGATTCACTAATGGCATGACCACAAACAAAATCGCCACTAACAGTAAGTTAAAGCTCGCGAAAATGGTGTCGCTAGTGGGGATAATGCCAATTTGTGCTTCGGAGAAATGCCCCGCAGTTGCTATGGTTAACGGGATAGAACCCGCGAGTCCACCATGCCAAACCACAAAGCCAGAATAGGCGCTGGCGACCAGCAGCCGATAATCCACTTTTACTTTACGCGCTAAAGCTTTGGCAAATAACGCCCCCACCACTAGCCCAAAACCCCAGTTAATCCAACTGGCGCCCAGTGAGACTAAGGTCACTAACATAATGGCTTGCGGTGCCGACTTAGCTAAACCCGCAATCGCATCGAGCAGCTTTTTAATTGGCGGTGAACTTGCCAGCATGAATCCCGCCACCAGCACTAACAACATCTGCATCGAAAAACTCAGCAGGGTCCAAAAGCCATCGCCCCAATAATTAATGACTTCCAGTGGCGTTTTGTGTTCTGCGACCACGGCAGCAATTAACACCACTAAGGTGAGTAAAAGCACGAATATATAGGGATCGGGTAGGAATCGGTCGACGAGTTTGACCAGAGGTTTTGCCGCTTTGTTTAACATAGACTTTCCTTGTTTATTATCTAAATTCTAGTTTTTATATGTTTTTATTGAATTTTTATTGAGTCTTAAGCCCACAGGTTAAGCGATCTCTAAAGCGGGATAAAGTCTTGAGGGGGTTTTTAAAGCGTTGAACTGGTAGCACCAGATAGCCAGCCCTACGCACACGCGAGTGCCGATAGCATCTCAAGCTAAAAAACTGATAATATGGCCAAAATTAACTAAGGTGCTCTTTATATGAAAATGTTACTTGCCGTTGCTGTGATTGCTGGGGTGATTTTTTACTTCTTTACCTCAATGAACGGCCAAAAAGCCGCCCAAGAGAATATCCGTTTAGGCAATGAATTTTTAGCGCAAAACAAAACCAAAGAAGGTGTTATCACCACGGCTTCGGGTTTGCAATATCAAGTGTTAACTCAAGGCGATGGCACTGTTCACCCTAAAGCCAGCGATACGGTAACAGTGCATTACCATGGCACTTTGATCGACGGTACTGTGTTTGATAGTTCGGTTGATCGCGGCGAGCCTATCGCATTTCCGCTTAATCGGGTGATTAAAGGTTGGACCGAGGGCGTACAACTTATGGTCGTTGGCGATAAAGTGCGTTTCTTTATCCCAAGTGAACTCGCCTACGGCAATCGCAGCACGGGCAAAATTGGCGGTGGATCAGTGCTGATTTTTGATGTGGAACTGCTTAAGATTGATTAAATCAGTCTTCAATTAGCCAGTAAGATCAATTGCTGAATAAAAAGCCCTGCGTTATCGCAGGGCTTTTTATCTCTATAACTCAAATAATATTAGTATGTTAGATGATTAAGGACAGCTTGCAGCACCAATATCAACCCATACCGCCGCAACGCCCGGTACATCCCCTTTAGTCCAGTAACTCGCCTTCCATTGACGGCCGTTATAGCTGGTGGTTTGCCCGCCAGTATAGGCGACACCCGCATCCCAACCGAGAGCAACTTGGCTGAGTAGCTGCCATTGATCAGCGGTGCGAGATGGCGTATTGCCCTGCGTCCAGTACTTGGCTTTCCATACCAACTGACTGTGGCTCACAGTATCGCCCGTGTTGTACACCACACTGGTTTGCCAAGCAGGATAGTTACCGGCATTAGGATCGGTTGCATCACAACCACCACCGATCACTTTTGGCGTCACGGTGAGATTCGTCGATGCGCTCGCATCTAAGGCACCATCAGAAACCAGCACGCTCAAACCATAGCTGGTCGCTTCGGTGACATTAGGCCCAGTGACCACTAAGGTGGCACTATTTTGTCCGGTTGCCGACACGCCAGCGGGCACAGTCCAAGCGTAAGTTAAGGCATCACCGTCGGCATCAGAGGCACTCGCCACTATGCTAACAGTTTTACCCGCTTCCACTGTTGCAGTGGCAGCTACACTCACCACGGGAGCTTGGTTCGGAGTATCCGCCTTATTGGTCACTGTCACTGAATCTATGGCAGATAACCCTTCTGGATCAGTGACTTTAAGACTAAAACTATAGGCAACATCAGTTTGCGTTGCAGCCAATTGAATTGCCGCATTCGCCATATCGGCGTTTGTGATGGCAATCGTTGGGCCAGACACTTGAGTCCAAAGATACGTTAGCGCCTCATTTTCAGGATCACGCGAACCGCTACCATTGAGCACCACATCGGCGGGACCTGTGACATTCACATCCGCGCCCGCATTGGAAATTGGCGCTTTATTCACCGGTGGTGTAGTTCCTTCGCCATGGCCTAAACCTTCGTGCATCGCATTTAGAATATCGCCGTTATCGGCATCAATTTCCCATGCAAATAAACCACCTAGCTGATTGGCAAGCACATATTGGCCCTTGGCTTTAACGGAACGAGCATCATCGAAAGTGATTAAATCCCCCGTAGATGCCTTGAACAGTGATGGCGCCTCGGCCGTTTCATCATAGCTGTAAGTCCAACCGCTCCCCATGTACTCGTTCACTATCTGGCGATAATCCACCACGCCATCTTCCCATGTGCCTTTCACTTTGCCCGTCGCTGTCCCCGTGAATGGGTTATTGCCCGTGTAGCCATTCACGCCTGTCCAGCCGCGGCCGTACATAGCAGCACCAACCACAATTTTCCCTGGGGTTACACCTTGAGTTAACAGGGCCTTTACGCCCTTGTCTGTGGTGTAGCGGGTATCAGGATCCCAACTCGCCTCATAAAGATTGGTTTGATGACCGAGTTCAGTGTTCGTCCAACCGCCATTGAAGTCGTAACTCATCAAGAAGATGTAATCCATGTACTGCTGAGCGGCCTGATAATCGACTTTCTGAATTTTATCATCACCGGCGCTAATGGCTGAAGTCAGCTCATAGGTACGACCCGTCTCAGCACTTAACTCGTCGAGCATGGCGCGCAATTCACGCATCAAGGTCACATAGGTTTCACCGTCGTTGGCATTGCCTAAGTTTGGATTTGCACCACTGCCACCGGGGAATTCCCAATCAATGTCGACACCGTCAAAGAACTTCCACGTTTGTAGGAATTCCTTCACCGATGCGACAAAAGTATCGCGCTTAGTTTTATCGCCAAAAAAGAAGAAGGGATCAGATAGCGTCCAGCCACCAACCGAAGGCAAAATCTTTAGATCGGGGTGGGCTTGCTTCAGCGCCATCAATTGACCGAAGTTGCCTTTGTAGGGATCAGAGTAGTCACTCACGCCCGCCTGTGGCATTTGAATTGCCGCCCAAGGATCGTGGATAGCGACTTTAAAATCTTCACGGCCACTACAGGCACGTTGCAGCGCTTGGAAACTGCCGTCGATTTCTTTCAAACTATCGTTAATGCCATCACCACCACAAATAGGGGTAAAGCCATATAAAATATGAGTTAAGTTCTGTGCTGGGATCTTATCGACTGGGAACTTACGGCCGTACACACCCCATTCTACAAAGTAACTGCCGACCACTTTGCCCGACTTGTTAACGTATGGACGATTGTTTTCTTTAAGCGGAGCATTGAGTGGCACTAAATGGCTGCCATCGGTATCGGCCACGAGGATTTCTTTGGCATCGCTCGCCGTACAACCATCGCTGTTACACAGTTGCACTTGCATCTGATAACGGCCGCCTTTGTTCACCTTAAAGTTAGCGGTGCCCGAAGCGCCTGAGGGGCCTTCCCAAGCGACATTACCGTTGAGCAGCACTTGGGCTTTATTGCCCACATCGCCACTCCAAAGGTTCCAGCTGACGGACACGTCGGCGGCATCTTTAATGGTCACCAACTGATTGTAAGCCGTAGCAGCTTGATTAACTTCGATAATAGCGAACTTGGTTTCACCCCAACCTATAGTCGGTTTGCCGGGCGCTGCGGCAAATGCACTGGCACTCACGGTAGATGCCAGCGCCGATGCCACCAGCAAGGCTGATGTTGAAATTTGAGTCTTGAACATGAGATATCCCTATTGAATTTTTTATATGAATCAATAAGGCAAACAAAGCGTAGACAGGAAACAACACTCTCTTAAGACCATGCAAAACGACAGACAATTGCACGAAGAAAAACCTGTGGTATCCCCGCTATCATAGGTACAGACGAACCCTTAGACCGGAGGCTTTGCGTCCCAGTTTTTCAACTGGTTTGCCTTTTCACGCAATGACAACGTTGTCATTGCGATAATCAGCATAGACGTAAGCGCAATAAAAATGCAACAAAATATTATCAACTAAGGTAGTGGTCTGATAAGAAAGCAATTAAATACAGTTCAGAAATTTATAATATTTACTTAGATAATTAAGGCTTTGCTGACTATTTTAGCCATAAAAAAACAGGACACGATAAGCCAAAGGCATCACCTGTCCTGTTATCAATTTCACTATTTATGCTGCTAATACTGCTTAAACCACTAGCACTGAGCCGCTGTAATCTAATAATTCAAAACCATTAGCTAACAGCATCTATGATCCTTATGCGCGTGGATAATCCCTTGCGAGCATCGCAGATAAACCTCGGCACACTAAGGTTTCCATATCATCGACGCGGTTGATTTTCATCTCAGCTAAGGGCGCGCTCAATGCCATTTGCTTTAAGCTTTCGAGGCAGCCTTTGTAGTAAGGAGCACTGTTCATCATGTTACCCGCGAGCCAAATCCGATTGGGATTAAATAAATTAACGGTCCACGCCAGCCCCATACCAAGGTAACTGCCCGCACGGTATAAATCATCCTGAGTAGTGATGTTACGGCTACGCACAGAATCGCCACTGGCGAGTTGTTCTAAACTAAATTCGCCTGATTCTGTCATCACGCGGCAATGCCCCAACTCCCCTGCAACCCCCGTCGCACCGGTAAAGGCTTGCCCATTAAACGCAATCGACATCCCTATCCCAGTGCCGCACATGACCAACAACTCACAGGCATATTTGGCATCGCACGTGGCTTGCATACCCGCATCCATATCGTTGCAAATAAACTTAAGCTCGCCTTGAGTTTTCACTGTGTCAAAACTCAAACCATTGAGTCCGGGTAACGATTTACAAGCAACCAAACGATTATTTTGTACCAGTCCAGGTACGCCAATCGCTAATTGATAATCTTGTAAATCGTAATCGCGTTCGAGCGCAGCGATTTGATTATTTAACTCTTCAATTTTAAAACCTTCGCCTGTGGGAATTTTATATTGTTCTGTATGTCCCGCGAGCTGAAGTTCGAACAGGGCTGTCGTACCGCCCACATCTATTGTTAGTATTTGCATCGCTTACTCCACTGATACATGCGCCCCACTCTGACCCCGAGCGGAGATGGAGAATGTTAGCATAGGGTCCAAATGTTAGCGATTGAATAAAACTTAAGTAGCTAATTTGTAAGGAACAAGTCTACAAAAAATATGACTGACATTTTGTTTTACTCAGGTTTTATGCTAAGAATCACACAAATAAATTAAGGGTAAAACACTTAGCTTGCTCATCGCAGTCAGCACAAATTCACGATTGTATACAAAATCCTTTATTCGCTCCCCTTGCATCTCGCGCGTTAGGCTTGCGATAATCCGAGCTGGTTAGAACTCAAATCAACATAGACCTACTTATCCTTAGGCAAGCTTTGCCTACCGACTCGCACAGCGTGCCAGTCTCACTTGGAGCCCATATGTCACATTCTATCGCCAGCCGCCTCGACGCTATTCGCAGCGAATTATCTTCTGCCAATCTCGATGCTTTTATCATTCCCCGCGCCGACGAGTATCTGGGCGAATATGTGCCAGAACACAACGAACGTTTGTACTGGGCAACCCACTTTACCGGTTCGGCAGGCATGGCTATCGTATTGAAAGATAAAGCCGCAATATTTACCGACGGCCGTTATACGGTGCAAGTTCGTCTGCAAGTGGATGCTGCACTTTTCAGCTACGAAAGCCTGACCGACACGCCACAAATTGAATGGTTATGTGACACGCTACCAGCGGGGTCACGCGTTGGCTTCGATGCACGCTTACATACTTTAGCTTGGTTTGAAAATGCCAAAGCGACCTTAAACAAAGCCCAAATCGAATTAGTGGCGGTTGAGCAAAACCCTATCGATTTACATTGGCAGGATCGCCCCGCACCATCGAGTGCGCCAATCACGTTATTCAGTAACGAGAGTGCCGGTAAAACCAGTCTGCAAAAACGCATTGAAATTGGCGCCTTAGTGAAAAAAGCCAGTGCTGATGTCGCGTTGATCGCCGCCTTAGATTCTTTCTGCTGGTTGTTAAATATTCGCGGTAACGATGTGCCGCGTCTGCCCGTTGTGCTTGGCAGTGCCCTACTCCACGCTAATGGCGATATGCAGCTGTTTACCGATTTAAGCAAACTTCCAGAGGGCATTGAGGAGCATGTCGGTGCAGGCATTAGCTTTAAAAGTGAAGCGTCCCTCGCCGATACGCTGGCGAGTTTATCAGGCGTTAAACTGCTTGCCGATCCAAACTCAGCTAACGCTTGGGCACAAAACCTCGCCCGTGAAGCGGGGGCTAAATTGATTGCTGGCATTGATCCGGTTTCTTTGCCTAAAGCGCAGAAAAATCCCTCAGAACTTGCCGGAATGCGCGCTTGTCACATTCGTGATGGCGTTGCTGTAAGTCGCTTCCTTGCATGGTTAGATGCCGAAGTTGCCGCCAAGCGTATGCACGATGAAGCCACACTTGCCGATAAATTAGAAAGCTTCCGCCTGCAAGATGAGCGCTATCGCGAGCCAAGTTTCGACACCATTTCTGCAGCGGGCCCCAATGCCGCCATGTGCCATTACAATCACAACAATGGCACACCAGCGATGATGACGATGGATAGCATCTACTTAGTGGATTCTGGCGCGCAATATATCGATGGCACCACAGATGTGACCCGTACTATTGCGATTGGCAAAGTCACTGATGAACATAAAAAAATGGTCACGCTGGTGCTAAAAGGCCATATCGCGCTGGACCAAGCTCGCTTCCCTAAAGGCACTTCAGGCCAGCAACTCGATGCATTCGCCCGCCAATATTTATGGCAACATGGCTTTGATTACGACCACGGCACTGGCCATGGTGTGGGTCACTTTTTAAGTGTGCACGAGGGTCCACAGCGCATAGGTAAAAATGTCAACGGTATCGCACTGATGCCCGGCATGGTGCTTTCCAACGAGCCGGGTTACTACCGCGCTGAGAGTTTTGGCATTCGCTTAGAAAACTTAGTCGTAGTGCAACACTGTGAAGCACTGAAAGGCGCAGAGCGCGAGATGTATGAGTTCGATGCACTGACTATGATCCCTATGGATGCCCGCCTAATCGATAAGAGCTTGCTAACGCAAGGGGAAATCGACTGGTTCAATGCTTACCATCAGCAAGTGTTTAATACACTTTCGCCGCTGATGTCCGGGGATGAACTCGCGTGGTTAACGCAAGTGACTAAAGCGATTTAGAGCGATTTAGCACTCCTGCGGGTAAGTAGCGATTTAAGTCGTTATTTAAATCATCTTCTAAATCCGTTATATGCTACAAAATAAAACGCCCAAGGCTATGAGTCTTGGGCGTTTTTTTAGCGCTGATGCTGTACTTCAAGCCTAGTCGTATTTCAATAGCATGCTTTCAGCTCATAGTTTCGAAACATGGTTTCAAAACACGATTTCTATTTCAAACATGATTAAAAACACGAGTAGCTAAACCATAGTAGGCTGCGCCATAGGCTGATAAGCATCATCCAGCGATGCCTTAGATAACACTTCAAACTCCTGATGAATTGCCATAAAACAATCGACTAATTCAGGGTCGAAATGCTTACCTTTGCCTTCAATCATTAAATCGATGGCTTCTTGGTGACTAAAGGGTCGCTTATAACATCGCGGTGAAGTGAGTGCATCATAGACATCCACCAAGGCAACTATGCGTGCCGAAAGCGGAATATCCTCACCTTTCAACCCTAAGGGGTAACCACTACCATCCCACTTTTCATGGTGACCCGAAGCGATATCTTGGCCCATCCGAATAAAAGTACATTGGGGCGCATATTCCAACAAACTGCGTAACACTTGCCCACCAATCACAGGGTGAGCTTTGATCTGCTCAAACTCCTGCGGGGTTAATTTACCCGGTTTGAGTAGAATCGCATCGGCAATACCGACTTTACCTATGTCGTGCAAAATGGCCGATAGACTAATATCTTGAATAAAATCATCGTTTAATTCAGCAGGTGGATTGTCGGCCTGCAACCGCTGCGCCGCGAGCATTTTCGAATACTGCCGCATACGTAGTAAGTGCGCACCCGTCTCGTTATCTCTGTATTCAGCAAGTTTGGCCAACCCTAATACAGTCGCTTGGCGCGAGGCTAAGGTTGAATCGAGTGAATCAGCCAACTTACCTAATAAATAAGTGATGGTTAAGGTCAGCATGGCATTGGTTACAATAAAATTAACTACAACAACGGCCCAAATACCCAAACTGTAACCGCGAATATCGGGCCAGTTTAACCAACCAAAATGATAGGCAAGCCCAATCATTACCAGACTCAGCCCATTCAAATATTGGGCATATAAGCTCGCGCGACGGCCTAAAAAAATGCCCACTAATGGCGGAAAGATAAATAACCAAAAGAACCCCGCACCCGATGGACCAATCGCAATCAAAAAACCTACGCCGATAGCAAACGCTAACAAACAGCCACAGCCAAAACGCGTGCTATCAGTAAGCTTAGGAAAATACAGTAAAACCAATAAAAACAAATAAGCCAGCGTATCGAATACCACCATAGACCAAAGATCGGCGATGACACATAAATACACGCTGGTGATATATACGGGCACGCAGAGAAGCGCAAGAAAGCCAAATAGACGTCCAAAAATCAAACGTCGCCAATGGGGAAGTGCCGCTGCTGTCCCCAAGGACGCGGTAGCCAATTTAGCTACGCCACGTCTAAGTGATATCGCCATGGGAAAATCCTCTTATGTTGCATTCCCGCTATGAGCTAATGAAGCTGATCTTATGAACCTAAGCTAATGAACCTGAGTTAATAAACTAAAGGGTGCGAATAAGATGACAAAACTGAGGCAAAGCCAGATAAATCACACATCCAGCAAGCCATAGTTTATTGCCCATTAAAGAATAGACTATGACGAATAAACCGTCCGAATGAATGCCGCGATATGGCAAACGAATCAAGGACATTAGGCCAATGCCACCGCAAAGATTTTGCAAATAATATGATGCCTACTTTCTACTCAATATCTGATAAAACAATAACCCTATACAAAATACTGAAATTTGCGTTTTAGCAGGATAAACGCTCGTTTAATTCCATATTCGCACTACTTAAAATTTTTATATTTTGCAATAGCTTACAAATACAACGAACGATTGATTTTTATGGGTAAACCATCAAAAACCGCTCTCCTATACCCATACAAAAATGATAGTCTTGTCACATAACAAGCTTACCCCAATGAGAGTAAGCGCAAGAAAATTAGCGCCTAACACCGCGCCCCTGAACCCTAATGAATCACATCGGCCCTGAATGGACACACTAAATGAGCCAGAGTAACGCGTCTGCCCACAGAACACTGAATGCACAGAGATCAGATCAAGAAATCCGCTTAACACCACAAGATGAACTCATTTCCACCACCGACACTCGCGGTGTCATTACTTACGTTAATGCCCGTTTTGCCGAAGTCTCAGGCTATAGCGCCCAAGAGTTAATTGGCAGTGCCCACAATATGGTTCGCCATCCCGATATGCCGAGCGCCGCCTTTAAAGAAATGTGGGAAAAGCTTAAGTCGGGCCAATCTTGGCGCGGCATAGTAAAAAACCGCTGTAAGAATGGTGGCTTCTATTGGGTCGATGCCTTTGTCTCGCCATTATTTGAAAACGGCACTATCGTTGGTTATCAATCGGTGCGTATTCAGCCTCAGGCCGCCTACGTCAGCAAAGCAAATGAAATATACCAAAGACTTAAACTGGATAAATCCATTTCTAAGCCCTTAAGCTTAATGCAGAAACGTATCCTCTCGGCGGTTGTCGCCTCGACAGGCTTACTGATCGCAGGCTACTTTTGGGGCTGGGGCGTGATTATCGCGGGGGCAGTTTTGATGAGTTTAAACTTGGCTATTTTCTACGATGAGGCCTTTCGCATTCCCGCTAAACTGATTGAAATGCAAACCAAATACGACTCTATCAGTCGTTACATCTACTCGGGTGCCGATACGTCTTCTATCCTCGATTTCCAGCTCATCATGCTGCAGGCCAAAATGAGTGGCGTACTGGGGCGCACACAAGATCAAGCCAATCAATTGCATGCGATTGCCGATCAATTAGTGGTCGCGACCGAGCAAACCTATGTCAGCCTAGATCAAGAGAAAAGTCAGCTAGAACAGCTCTCTAGTGCGATGGAAGAAATGAGTTCAACCATCACTGAAGTCGCGCAGAATACCCATCTCACATCCACCAGCATCAATACCGCCTACGATCTTTGCCTTAAAAGTAGCGCCAATATGAAGGCCAACACTCAAAAAGTGGAACAACTGGCCAAGTCTGTTGCCGATGCAGCTAACAATGCCCATCAATTGAATAAAGAAGCCGAGCAAGTTGCTAATGCGATGGGCGAAATTGACTCCATCGCCGAGCAAACTAATCTTCTCGCCCTCAATGCGGCCATTGAAGCTGCCCGTGCAGGTGAACAAGGCCGAGGGTTTGCCGTAGTCGCCGATGAAGTGCGCGCGCTGTCGAGTCGAACCCAACTATCGACCAACAGTATTTCAAAGAGTGTCGATAAGATGTTCTCTATGCTCAACATATGGGCCAAAGAAATGGAACAGAGCCGCCAACATGCGGAGCGCTGCGCTAGCGACATTCAACTGTCCGCCGACAATGTGAATACCCTTTACCAAGAAGTGAGTGATATCCACACCTTTGCCCAACAAAATGCAGTGGCAGCGGATCAACAGCGTCAAGTGATCAACGAGATTGCCAGCAATATACATTCCATCACCCATTCAAGCGTAGAAAACTTAGCCGCAACCCATCTGATTGGTGATGCTGCTCATCAGCTTAAACACAATGCCGAGAAGGCCCTCGGCCTAAGACGCACCTTCGGTTAGCCATAAGCAAGATATAAAATGCCGCAGCCAAAACTGCGGCATTTTTCTATCGCGTTCTTTTTGTTCGTTCTTTCCGCCAGCCGTCACTCAACCTCAAATCATACTCTGCTAAGAGCATACTCAATCCAGAGCGTGCAGAATTGGCCCTATCCCGCCTGAGCCGTCGCTAAGGCTTTTATCTCTTGGCGATAAAATGATGCCGATAAAATGCCAAAACACTAAAAAGTTCAGGTTTTAACCGAAATTTTTGCTATACTCCGCGCCCGCCATTTTTCTTATAAAATCTGTGTGGAAGAATGAGCCAGTCGGCACGCCTCTCTCCTTAGTCGAGTAAACAATAGAGGCTCGCGGTGCTTGAATGTTTGAATAAGTGAACGATAGGAATCCAAAATGAGATTTGAATCTTTTAGTTTTTCCCCCGAGATTTTGCGCGCTATCTCAGATTGCGGTTATCAACAAATGACGCCTATTCAGCAGCAAGCGATACCTGCTATCCGCCGCGGCCAAGATGTCTTAGCCAGTGCCCAAACCGGTACGGGTAAAACCGCCGCTTTCGCGCTGCCGATCCTGCAAAAGATGGTTGAAAATCCAAGCGAAACGTTAAAGTCGAATGCCCGCGTATTAATCCTTACGCCGACCCGTGAGCTTGCGGCTCAAGTGGCAGACAACGTTACGGCTTACTGCAAATACTTAAACTTCAGCGTGTTAACCATTTACGGTGGCGTAAAAATCGAGACTCAAGCGCAAAAGCTGAAACGCGGCGCCGATGTAATCGTTGCCACCCCAGGTCGCTTACTTGAGCACCTTACCGCCTGTAACTTAAGCCTGTCGAACGTCGACTTTTTAGTCCTAGACGAAGCCGACCGTATGTTAGACATGGGCTTTAGCGCCGATATCCAAAAGATCCTGCAAGCGGTCAATAAGAAACGCCAAAACCTGTTGTTCTCAGCCACTTTCTCAAGTGCGGTAAAAAAACTCGCCAACGATATGATGGTTAAACCGCAAGTGATCAGCGTTGATAAGCAAAACACTACAGCCGACACCGTCAGCCAAGTCGTTTATCCGGTTGAACAACGCCGTAAACGCGAACTGCTTTCTGAGCTTATCGGTAAGAAAAACTGGCAACAAGTGTTGGTATTTACTGCGACCCGTGAAGCCGCCGATACGCTAGTCAAAGAATTAAACTTAGATGGCATCCCATCTGAAGTGGTCCACGGTGACAAAGGCCAAGGCAGTCGTCGCCGCGCCCTGCGTGAATTTGTGGCAGGTGATGTACGCGTACTGGTTGCCACCGAAGTTGCCGCCCGTGGTCTGGATATCCCAAGCCTTGAATACGTAGTCAACTATGACTTACCTTTCCTCGCCGAAGACTATGTCCACCGTATCGGTCGTACAGGCCGTGCGGGGAAAACTGGCGTAGCCATTTCTTTCGTGAGCCGCGAAGAAGAACGTACCTTAGCCGATATCGAAAAACTGATCGGTCAACAAATTCGCCGCGTCACTGTGCCAGGTTATGAAGTGGGCAGCCGCGAATTGCTGTTAAAGCAATTGCAAACCCGCCGTAGCTTTGCCAAGAAGCAACAAAGAACCGACAACGTCGGCGCTCAAGTTACTGCTGAGAAAAACATGCAAGGCCGCCGCGTAAAAATGAAGGTGGGGCAAGCACCTAGCAAAGCGAAAAAGCTGAAATAAACAACTAACATAGGCAATGCACCTCGCCTATCAGTCTCGTTATTAAAGCAAAAAGCGTCCCAAGGGACGCTTTTTTTATTGAGCCGAATTAATGAGCTACAAACCATAGGCTATAAGAATGACTCGCTCTCAAAGATGGCTTATCCCAGTCCGAACTCTGTGACGGACTCAATCGGCAAGTTATCCCCCTACCTCATTTGCACAATACTTAACCCACGTAACTGAGGCCGATCACTTATTCCAAAAAACCACCAAATAACTGTTTAAGCCTTTGCTCATCAATGGGATTTTCGCCGCGCCAACCCGCTAGCGGTAAGATGATGTCAGAGCGGATACTGCCCGGGTATTTGATATTGCAGATCGCTTCAAATGGCGTAAATGCTTCATAAAGCGGCGTAACATAGGGATTTGGCATGATGCCAAGCTCAGCTAACACCGTCAGTTGGCCACGGAAACTGTACTTTTTAAATTGAGGAATAATCTTGGCTTTCTTCACCCTTTGCTCGAGTTTTCCGGGTGTTTCATCTAAAGGAGCCTGACGGATAGCTTCAATTAACGCACTGAAGATGGCCACATCCTCTGCATTGGGTTTACAAGGCGATAGCGTACAAAATTCTTGTAATTCTATGAGGTTGTGCGCCCAGCGCTCGTTCCACACACTGCCAGCGTAACAGGAAAAGATTTTTTGCCCCTGCTCAATCCAGTTAACGCGCTTGATGGAACACATAGGACAAATGTCACTATCGGTTGCCATCGAATGTTCTGGTAGCACCTTCGCAAACAGATAGCTGAGAATGGGTTGACGACCGCGCGGGAAACTTGAAAAACCACATAAATAGGCCGCCAACAGATTTTCCAGTGACAAATTAGGCTCTAGGAGTAGTTTTTTATAGGCAAGAACGGCCTCATCATGGCTTAGCTTAACCCTGTTATTGACCGGATAGCCACTCTGTTCAATCAATGCGATTTCGGTATCAGATAGGCCTTGATAGGAGTAGATATTAGTTCCCGTATCGACATCAAACACATCGCCATTATCGATTCTTTGTTGATAACCATGCTCGTCTTTGCGGTACGACTTTTTATAATAGACTTTCTTTAACGCCTTAAATAATCCCTTATCCATTTACCACTTTCCTATTGAAAAAATTACCAAACATCACTTCAGCCTTTCAAGGCTGTGGCAATATTATCACTTTCGCGTTCGGCGCCCCAACTTAGCTCACTCGATCTGCTGACTCGATTAGCTCACTCACTCAATTAGCCCACTTTATCGGCTCACACCATTGACTTATATGAGACTAAAACGAGCTTTTGGGTGATTGAGCAATCATTGCTTTAAAAACACCACGAAATCTGGATACACACTGCAATAAATTGCTGCATTCGCCGTTCTTGTAACAGTCTTCCCCATTCACGCCCCAACAAGCGTACAAACCAGAGCCAATCGCTTGAATTGATAGAATAACCCATAACAAAGAGAGATTACTTATGCCGTCCCTACTACAGCGCTTTTTACTGACCACCAGCCTACTGCTTGGCAGTTTTACCACACTAGCTCAACCTATCGCTAAGGATGAATATTCGGTTAGCCCACTGCTCAATGGCGAACAAATTCCCGCAATTACCTTACAAGATATGAATGGCCAAAGCGTTGATTTAGCAAAATTAACCGCACAAAAACCAACCATTTTCTTTTTTTACCGTGGCGGCTGGTGCCCCTTTTGCAACAACCAAATGGGGCAACTAAAGGCGATTGAACCTGAATTATTAAAAATGGGCTTTCAGTTAGTGGGTATTTCACCCGATACACCAGCTCAACTTAAGGCTTCGGCGGCAAAAAATGAGCTTAAGTATCTACTGCTTTCCGATGAAAAAATGCTGGGAGCGCAAGCCTTTGGCTTAGCTTTTTACACAAGCGAAAAGGTCACTGAGATCTATACTTCGCGTCTTCATGTTGATAATCCAATGTGGACGACTCCCGAGGGAGCCAAGCGTTTAGTCTTACCTGTGCCCGCCATTTATATTAGCGATGATAAAGGTTTGATTCATTTCCAATATGTTAATCCTAACTACAAGGTCAGACCCGCACCTAAACTGATCTTAACCGCCGCAAGTTTGGTGGGATCGCAAGAATAAATATCGGTTTATCGACCGCTTTGCTAAACTAGCTCCGCCGCAATCAATATCGTCCAAGTTCAAATAGATAACATCACTTCAGCCCGCGGCGGAGTCATAATGAATTCTCAAACCTATAACCAAGCTGTGCTCGAACTCGCCCTTGCGGGTCTTGCCGATTTAACCGCTTCAGCACAGACCAAGAAAGCCCAGCGCACTTCTGCGCAGGAAAGTCATTTTTTGTGTAATTGGATGGTCGAGTCCTTAAAGGAAAAACGCTTTTCTAAACTGGTAGCCGACGATCTCACGGCTTGGATACGTTTGGCTCGCAGCCAAGGTGCGGGCGCCGAACTCAAACGTTTGTTAGAAAGGATTGTGCATCAATATCAAACAGTTGAGACATCAGAGCAAGCGTTAGGTACGGCATTAAATGCTATGATAGAAACTTTAAAGCAAGCCGAATGGTTGGTCTTTACTGACACTGAAATCAGCGCCAAGCTCAAACTCGATGCTGATGGCCAATCTAGCTTAGTCATTGATGCAAAAGAATTTAACCAACATATTAAAGACAATCAATTGGTCAAACCAATCAACTTCTATGTCCGCGCCGATGAACAGACACTAACGCGTATCGCCCTATCCCATGGGTTATTACTCAGCCAAGGTAATAAGAAAACCAGCTTGATTAAGCACCATAAAACCTACCAAATTTTCCCGCATAATCAACAGCCAGCCCTGTGTCAGCTATTAGCTTAGGTGTCATAGCGTAAAGTGTAATGGCGTAAAGGTGAAAACTGTTTAACTATGGCTGATGTGACTGACTGTGACCCAATAAACAATTTATTCACACAGTTTAGGTAGAATGGCCATCGGATAGGCCTTGGCTAAAGCAGAGATAACAAGGATAAAAGCAATATGGTTAAGCGATGTTTGCAGTATAAACACTTAGTTCGATTTGCCTTGTTCGCCCTTTGCTTTACTCAACCACACGCCTATGCGGAGCAGCTCAAATACAATATCACTGGCTCCTATTCTTGGTATCCGTATTTTATCGGCGACCAAGCAGAGGCGCCGGGGATGATCACTGAGCTTATCCCGATGATTTTATCCCTCGCTAAAATCGACGGTGAAATCCTCACCCTGCCGCCAAAGCGCACTAATAACGCACTGGAAACCGGTCAACTCGACTTTGATATCGTCAGCCCGAGTTGGTTTGAAAAGCAGGATTTGGGGCCGCTGTTTGTCAAATCCGCCCCCATAATGCAAATCACCGAATATGTGGTCACCCTGCCTGAAAATGTCAGTAAATATAAGGATATCGACCAGATAAAAGGTAAACAAATCGGGACTGTGCGCGGTTATTTATACCACGACGATAAGGACTTTATCCGTGCCGACTTTACCTCTGAGCAAGAGTTAGTCAAAGCCTTAGATAAACACAGAGTCGATGCGATTATTTCCGGTAATTATCCAGCCTTGTATTGGTCGACTCAGTTGCGGATCCCTGTCGCCCTTGCGGCGGTGCATTCCGATGGAGACTTAGTGTTTAGGTTACGTAAGGAACATGCCGATTTGCTGCCTGCCATCAATCAAGCGATTGCGACCCTAAAAGCCAACGGTAAGATTGATGCGATAGTCAAAAAGTACACCCAAACACTGGCAAGCTGAGCCTATGTTCAAGCATTGGCGTTATTAAGACCACAGTTACAGCTTGGGCTTAGCTCAATCGTTTTCTTTCGTTGTAACATCATCAGCATGCCATCGGTCCACATTTCCCGTCATCAATAAAAAAGCGCCCGCAGGCGCTTATCGATACAGTTCCAAGGTTTATCAGCATTTATCAATAGCTCAACTTAATCAGCTTAATGTCAGTTTGACCATTCACAGGGATCGTAATTGGCGAGGACTGCGGCATAACTGTGGCTCAGTCCTTGAGTCGAGTAGTAGTAACCTTTGCCCTGTTTATCCACGGCATAATGGATATCTTCCGCCCCAAGCTGCTGCGGCAATTGCTCACGCACCTTGGCTAATTGGGGCTCATCATAAAGATAGGGGGCAAAAGTCAGCACGCTCTCCTGATACACCTCAGTATGGCGGCAACTATTGCGGCGAATTTGAGCTATGATGGCCTCAAATGCATCACCGCGCTCCAGTGCTAACCATTGCTCGGCATAGCGCTCAACGATACTTTTGTCGGAATAGAAAAAATGCCGCTTATCCGACAAACGCATCTGCACATCCGCATAAGCCTCATTGAGGATCAGCTGAATATAACCCGCAACCGTTTGCTTATTATCCCATTCCAGCCCTGCCACGGCGGCAATTTGCTCCGCCGTGACTAAACGTCCATGTTGGCTAAATACTCGGATATAACCGACGAGTTCAATCATTTGTTCACTCATAATGTCCAATCATAGCGCCCAATCATAGTGTTCACTCATAATGTCCAGTCATAGCGCCAATCATAGTGCCCAACTAGAGTGTTCAAGCGGGTAACAAGCCTCGTGCCGCTAATTTGTCGGCGACAAAGCCCAGACTAAACTTGTCGAGTGTGGCCCGCGTTGGCGCTCCCGTTTGAATGTCCCAACCAAAGGCTTCGTAGAACATGTCCAGCGAGGTTTGCATGTCGGCGCGGTCCATCTTGATGGTGCCCTCTTCGCCAAAGTTTTTGTCTGGGTCCATGTCGTAAACCCAGTCACTGAGCACATCGTGCTCTTCACGCATATTGCCCTCATTCATCTGCAACATGGTTAAGGCGCGGTGCAGATGCAAGACTCTTTCCGCCTTGAAATCTAACTCAGTTTCACTGGTTTCAATCCCTGTGACTAGGCTGAACATTTGCGATTCTATGGTGCTATCGCCTTCATAATTACGGTTCTTATCGGGCGATGCCAATAGCGGGAACATCCAATTACACAGTGTCAGCGAGTCATGCAGCACGTTTTTCACTAAAGACCACTTCGCAAAACGAACCTTAGCGGCATTAATCGGGGTATACCACTGCACCTTATCAAAGGCGCCCTCGCCCCATTTTTTCTTGGCGATAGCGACTGTCATATCGTGGGGTAACCCACTGTTAACTATGTTGATGTGGGAATGGCACTGGGCATCGCGGTTAAAGACGACGTTGATTAAGGTGCCCACCTGACCTGCAGTTTCACTCGCATGGTGCACGGCGGCATTAGTTTTTCGGTTAAAGACCTTGGTTTTACTCTCTTTATGTATGTCCCAATACCCTAGTGCGGGGTTTGTGCCATCCAATCCCCAACGCGCGATTAAGTCATATAAGCCATCCGCCATATGGGAAATTTCGCCTTCTTTGTAGGCAATGCGGCGATAGAAATCGATTAAGAAAGCAGGATCTTGATTATCCCAAAGCGCCCAAGGAATGCTGTTGTATTCCTCTTCTGGCAGTAAATCTTTGAACATATCGTGTGTTTTTAAAAACTTAAAGATATGAGAAATCAAACCATAGTTACACCAAATGCCGTAGTCATCGAGGATCTGTGCCCCCAAGGCTCCCGCCATTGCATGTGCTTCAGAGCCGTTTGTGGTGCCCATCAAATACTGAGGCACGAGGAATCCCATACAGACGTTGGCAATATGCTCGGTTTTACGACCATATTTACTCTTTAGTTCAGGGACTTTAAGCTCGCAGAAACAACGTATTGGGCATGAATGACAACCGCCAGTGCGCTTCATCCACTTGTTGGCATATTCGACGCCTATGTAGCTTTCGGCCATCGAAGTACGAAATCCAATACGGTTACGCTCATTCCAAGGCACTTCGCCTAAATCGATTTCTTGATCGGCGGCGCCCCACTTAAGGCCAGGTCGTGATTTCCAGCGACTGATAGGGGCTGAGTACTCGGCCCAAGATTGCGGCGTCGAAGGCACCACACCATTATTATTGGCGCCGATAATTCCTAAAATATGGTCATCTAAGGCGCGCATTTTTTCATTATTGGCGGCAATTTTGACGGCGCCGGTGCCGATAATGCCGATCCCTTTACAATTTTTTGAGCCCATAACTGAGCCATGACCACCCGCAGAGTGTCCGCCCTGAGTCATGATGACAGACAGAGGCACTTGGTTTTCACCCGCTTGGCCAATCGCCGCCACTTGTGCATTGGGGCCCATCATTTGCGCTATCATGGCGTGGGTATCGAATATGCCTTTGCCCCATAGCGCATCGGCGGGTTCAATAGTGACCTTGTCATCGACAATTTTTAGCCACACAGGGCTCGCCGCTTTGCCTTCAATTGCAATCGCATCGAAGCCGGCAAATTTCATTGCAGGCGAAAAATGGCCACCAAAGTGACCGTCGGCAATAAGGTGTTTTTCAATCACTGGACTACGGGAAGTAATCGTTGTTCGTCCAGTACAAATCACGCCTGAACCCGTTAAAGGCCCCGCAGAGAAGACAATAATATTCTCAGGATCGATTGCCTTTATATTGTCCTTATGACCATCCCACAATATTTTATAGCCAATACCCATACCACCAATATAGTCATAATATTTTTCTATGGGATCATACGAAATCGTATTTGTCGTTAAATTAACTCTAAGGACTTTTCCTGCCCAACCACCAATTATATTACTCATCATATTTCACCTCGATTCAAGAAACTAAGCCGGTATATTTTTCATATTGTTCTAATGCAGCTTCGGCTTCATCCCAAGGATAAAATTTAATTGCCCCAGTAGGACAAACTTGAGCACAAGCAGGCTGGCCATTGCATAAATCGCATTTCACGGCTTTCATTTTACTGCGGACGACTTTAATCACTTGCTGCGGACATTTATCCGCACAATAACCACATCCAACACAGAGTTCTTCATCAACCACCTTGGCGCCGGTTAGCGGGTTGGTTGAAATAGCCTGTTGCGGGCACACTTGTGCACAAACTTCACATTGGTGGCAAGTGGCAGGAATTATGGTGCCATCACCGCATTCGCCATGCTGCATGTGATAGTTGAATTGCATGCCATGCGGGCCGAAGTTCATGTTATGTTCGACTTTTACGCGCGCCAGCGTTGGACTACTGTCGCCCTCGTGGTTCCAGCTGCAGGCAATCTCGCAGCGTCGACAACTCACACACACCACAGGGTTGACCACCATTAAACCACCGGCCATGACTTCTACGACTTCCTGACTGTCATTGTCGCTGCCACAACCGGTAAGAAAGCTAATCAGTGTCCCGTGATATACAGTACCGACAGCAACGCCCATACTGCTTTTAAGTATTCCTCTTCTGGTAATCATATTCGATCCTTTATTAGTCAAAGCAATATAATTAAAATATGTATACACTTTGATTCCCGACAATTTATGCTAGAGTAATATCTATTATTATTTTACGTCTGCGTCACACTTACCCAAATTGGGGCAGTATTAGATCAAGTTACACGACTTGTGTCTGACTAACGCTTTTAAGAATTAACAATTAAATATATCGAAAATTAAAATAATGCTTCAATTCAAATTACCTCAATATAATTAATCAAAAAGGTTTAAAAGCGGTTAATTAACTGCCACTCAACGTATAACTCAGTTAATATCTAAAACGCATACATTCCGATTAGAGTCCCGACAGAATCTAATTAAAAAGGAATGGAAAATGATGAACACGAATACCCGTTCTCAATGGAAAATCTTTACGCCAATTGCTGTTGCAGTCTGTCTGATGACCGCCTGTTCCGATGGTGAAGAAGGTAAAGAAGGCCCACCTGGAATTGTGAGTATCAGCATAGAACAGGCCGATACTCTTAAAGCGACAATCGAAAAAGTCGCTATCGATGCGCAAACTCAAGTGCAGGTCGATTTCTTTCTCAGTAACGCCAATGGCATTGCCGTCACTGGACTAGAAAACCTTAAGGAGCTCGATACCTTAGGCCTTGGTATCGCCAAGCTTGCACCGCCGCAGGCGCACTATCACATCACTCAAGCCACAGCTGACGCTGCGGCGCAGAATAGCGCTGTCGCAATAGGAGCTGCCAGTACGACGGATGCCGCATTGCAATGGACTAGCTACATCAACAATCAAGTGGAACCTGCGACCAATGCCCAAGCCAATGCTCAGACCCAATTTCAAGCGGGCATTGAAAGCAGCTGTAAAACGACGTGTTTAACCTCGCTAGGCGCAGGTCTATACCGTTATACCTTTAGCAAAACTCTGACGGCATACCCGCAATTTTCGGGGCTCGATACCCAATACACGCCTGAGCTGACCCACAGGATTTACCTAGAACTCAAACCGTTAGCCAATAGCCCAATCGACACTCAGTTGATTAACAGCGTATACGACTTTGTTCCCGCCACGGGGCAAACCGTCGCAGCGGACATGGGCCGCAAAGTTATCGCACCTGAGCAAGCCTGTTTTCGTTGCCATAATGCCGATTTGGCCAATGCCGATACCCGCCTTTTGATGCACGGCAGTAAACGTTTTGCCTTTGAAGGCTGCGTTGTGTGTCACTCGACTTATTCTGGCGATCCTGAAACCGGTAACAGCTTAGATATGGCGACATTGACGCACCAAATCCATCAAGCTAAATATCAAATCGTCGGCCACAAGGGACAGTTATATGACTTCTCCAATGTGACCTTTCCCGGCGATATGAAGCAGTGCCAGCAATGTCATATCGCTGACGCAACGGCGCAAAGCAGCAATTACAATATCCCCAGTAAAACCGCCTGCCTTGACTGCCATAAAGCGCAAATTCCCGCCGACTGGAATGGCACTGTCGCGGGGTTATTCCATAATAGGGAGATTTTTGCCAAGCCATGGGCACTCAGCTGTAGCGGCTGTCACCCCGATAGCAATAATCCCCAAGGTGTCGGGCTATTTCACAATGCCGCAGTGAACACGGCCGCTAAACTGGCGAGCGATTACCAAGTTAAGTTACTGAGCTCGCAGCTCAGTGTTGAGGCGCAAACTCTAGTCGTCACACTGCAAGTGCAGCAACTTGACCAACTTCCCGCCACTCAAGCCATGATTAAATCTTTCTGGTTAATTGCCGCGGGTGAAACCAATCACGCCAACATGCCAGTCAGTAATGGCCAGCGTAAAGTGTGGGATTTATTGGCAAACACGAGCGATGTTGCCTTAAACATCACGGCGCCGAATCAGTTAACGGTCACTATATCTAACTTGTCGACTGCTGACTTTGGCGATCTGAGCCAATCTAAGCTCTACAGTAAATTGGTGCTCTGCGCCGATAAAAACACTGGCTTTGCCGTTGACTGTAATATCGCCAATCACAATGTGAACCTCAGCGCGTTGAATACGCTCACCCTGCAAGGTCAAACGGTTACGGCAAAGGCTAAGGTCGATGAAAAGGCTTGTCGCCAATGTCATGATCAAGGCTTAGAGGATAGAGTTCTGTCGGCGCATCAAATGAGGGGGATTTTTGAGCCCACTAGCAGCTGCGGCACTTGTCATGCACCGCAAACCGCAACCGCGCTCACAGATGGGCAATGTCAAAGCTGCCACAGCAATGATGCAATCATGTATCTCAATGCAGGCATAATGCATACTCCCGGTGCCGACCAAATCAAGCCCTATCGCACCATGAACAATACCTTGAGCTACAGGGAATTAGTGCATTCACTGCACGCGGGAACCCGTACTGTCGTCGGTTTTGATAACCCACGCCCAGAACTCACCTACCCTAATGCGAAAAATAATTGCAGTGTTTGCCACAGTGCAGGACAGCTGGATCTTGCGGGACTGAGTGCAGAGCAATCCCTGTTAGTTGCCGCACCCGATGCGGTCAACAATGGCCAAATTGCCGAGTATTCGCCAACCTTAGCAACCTGCGCCGCCTGTCATACACAAACAGATAGCTTAGTGGTTCATGCACGTGGCTTTGGTGGGGTTTATCAAAGCGATGCAAGCGGAGGGCGAATTTATCAAGCGGGACAAGAATCCTGCGCCATCTGTCACGCCGAAGGTCGCTTATCGGGTGTCGATAAGGTGCACCAATAGGCTGGTAGATTTTATCTCCCCCAAAAACAAAACCGCTCGCAATAATGCGAGCGGTTTTATTTAATCAGGCTTATTTATCAAGCTGATTTACCAAGCCTTGAGTCAGTGCTGACTTCACTCAGCGCAAAAGCTTACTTGGCGGATTTAATCTCATAGAGCTAACCTTATGAAGTTAATCTCATGAAGCTAACCTCATTGAGTGAGCTAAGTCGACCTTACAGCTTAGGCACGCTTTGACTCTCGACCACATGCGTTTGGCTGTAATCTTTAAGCTCAGCATGAGACGACTTCACACCACTTAACGCCTCGGCGGTTAACGTATTATTGCCGTTCAATAAATCATTCAAGGTGCCAGTATCACCGTTCACTAAGCCCAGCTCTCTGAGCATGGCATCAACCACCGGCGCATTAGCGCGATAGTTTAATGCGGCACTGGTGACTTGCTCGGCAATGCCACCTTGATGGTGAGCGCCTTCGGCACCCGCGGCAAATTGATTGCCAGCGCCATAGCCTTGAAGAATTTTAATGCCTTCGATGTTTTCCAACGGTTTAACGGCTTGTGCCACAATTTCAGGCAAGGCCTTCAAAATGGCGAGGGATTTTTGCAGGGCAATTTGCTCATCACTTAAGACGTTTTCAGCTTCGTAAAGTGCTTGCTTACCCGCAGCTTCAACGGCATAGACTTTCTCATCTGCTTCGGCCTGCAGTTTTTTCGCATCGGCGCTAGCGCGCGCTTCAATCAAAATCGCACTCGATCTGTCTTCGGCGGCACGTTTCTCGGCTTCGGCTTGTACTGTTACGCCTACCGCATCACGCTCAGCTTCTTTACGGGCATCAATCACTTCAATCTCTTTACGACGATTCGCTTCGGCCACTTGGCGCGCTGTGATTACCGCTTCTTCTTTCTCAACTTTCAGTTTTTCGGCTTCAGCAGCACGGGCACGGGCAGCAGATTCTTCTTCAGATTTGGCCGCAACCGCAATGCGTTTTTCCTGCTCAGAAACTTCAATATCCCTTTGCTGTTGAATGCGCGATTGTTCAATCGACTTATACTTTTCAATCTCGCGGGTTTCGATATCTTTAGTCTTTTCGATTTCAGCGGTTTCGATAGCGCGCTCTTTAGCAATTTCGGCTTCGCGTTCTTCACGGGCCTTGTTTTCTTTCTGCTTAATGATTTCCGCTTTTTGATCGGCGCGTTTAAATTCCAAAGACTGTTGCTGGATCAGGCGTGCTTCTTCTTCCGACTTTTCAATCTCTAGGGATTCTTTTTCGGCTTCGAGGTTTCGTTGCTCGATCTTAATCCGGTTATCCTGTTGGATATCGTTGGTTTCTTTACGTTTTTCTTCAATGATTTTCGCCAGACGCGCACGACCTTCTGCATCGAATGCGTTGTTTTCATTGAAGAACTGCAGATCAGTTTGATCAAAACCCGTTAACGAAACCGACTCGAGTTCGAGACCGTTTTTCTCCAGATCGTTAGCTACGTTATTTTGCACACGTTGTACAAAATCGGCACGCTGCTCATGCATTTCTGTCATAGTCATTTCAGCGGCAACGGCGCGGAGTACGTCGACAAACTTAGACTCCATCAGCTTTTTAAGTTCTTCGACACGGTTTGTGCGCGTACCTAAGGTTTGCGCCGCCATCGAAATACCATCGGAATTTGGGGCAACACGTAGGTAGAAGTCGGCCTTCACATCGACACGCATTCTGTCTTTAGTGATCAGCGCATCTTTCTGAGTTTTTTCCACTTCGATACGCAGGGTATTCATGTTGACCGAAATGGTTTCATGCAGCACTGGCAGTACGATAGCGCCGCCATCTTTAATGATTTTCTCACCGCCAAAGCCAGTACGCACAAAGGCCATTTCTTTGGTTGCACGTTTATATAACTTGGCAAAAATTAACCCGATCACGATAAAGCCAAGTAACACCATACCGGCAACGAGCAAAATAAAACTACCGGATGAACCGATATCAGTTAACACATCCATTTGATTTCCTTTCAATTGATTTATAGCTGGGGACGATTAATTATCAAAACACGTAGCAGACCAGACACGGCCTTCACGCTTAAGTAGCACTACTTGAGTGCCAGAGGCAAACTCGATACCCGAGGTTTCAGGCTCGACTAAGACGTAATGTTTTTGTTGGTGTTTATCACGCACAACGGCTTCAGAGGGCATACCTTTGATGGCGCAGCCTAAGGTAATAGTCGCAACATAGCCGCTCAAATCATCAAGCGAAATTGCGCTCGATTCATTTTTCGGCAGATGATCGGCCAGCACTCGACCGAGATAACGGCAAGAAAAGGCACTCGCAACTATAGCTATCGGTAAGGTGAACAATTGCGGCAGTAAAAGGCCAGCAACATTGAAACTGATAAAATTGACGATATAACCCGCTATCGCAAAACTGGTCAGCGCGAGCACAAACCAAATCAATAACGGCAGTCGATTGAGGCACAGCCAACCGGCAATGCCTGTGAGTCCACCGGGGCTGACATCGGCGTCATAATCCGCATCGATAGGCACCCATTGGTCTAGCGCACTCATCATGCTTAGGCCAATAACTAACGCGAAGGCTTCAAACACACCGAGGGCCAGAACACAGGCAAAAGCTATGGTGTAAGGTAAATTAGGCTGCTCAACTAAAAACGCCCACATAGTCATCTCCTTGAACAATACAGCATTCCATTTATTTCACTGTAATTATCGACTTATGCGCCACAGAATAGCAAGCCAAGCCTAATTTCCAAACTAAAAATTTACCCTAAAATGGATTTTCACTGTAACCCTGCTGCGCCAAAATAGCGTGGGCTGTCATCGCCGATAATGCCATATCGACTCCGGGTAATAATGAGGCATTGGTTAAATCGAAATAGGCGGCGCTCTGTCCGCAGATATAAAACTTCACGCCGTGATCAACCAGAGCCTTAACCAAAGCGCGATTAGCGTTTACCGCACCTGAATGCTGCTTGGCATAAAAAGCATCATCAGCTAAATCGCTGATGCCGCCACCGTGCACCACCATAGCAAGCTCGATTTCAGTTTCGTTAACGCCTGCCGCCACATGCATGTTGATGAAACGGGCTAAACTTTCGAGCTGACGATTCGTCTTGCCCACATCGGCCGCCTTACTCATATCAAAAGCCACTTTAAACTTCATGCCCTTAGGAATGGGCATCATGCTATCGACTTTGGCAATCTGACCAAACTCAGGAATAGCAGGCCCAGCCACAAATTTATCGGCGCCCGCCTGCGCCGTCGAAGCGATAGCGGCGAGGGTCAGGCACAGCGCAGCCTTAAGCGTTTTAGTGCTATATGATTTTGACTTCATTGTATTATCATCCTGTTATTGTTATTTATTCGCGCAGGTTTTATGCGCCAGAAGGGAAATCCCATGGGCACACCTAAGACTAAAGTACCAACGCCAAGTTACGACAAACTGACGGCACATTTCCAGAAAATTTCTCACTTTGAACATTTCAGCGCTTTGGGTGACTGGGATCAAGCGGCCATGATGCCGATGGGCGGTGGTCAAGATCGCGGCGATGCAATGGCTGAACTGGCGCTGCATATCCACGGTCTCAAAACCTCAGACACCTTAGCCGAGCACTTACACGGCGCGGAGGACGAATCACTCTCAACAGAGCAAGAAGCCAATCTGCGGGAAATACTGTACCAGTATCAACAGGCCAACTTAGTGCCCGGCGACCTAGTACAAGCCAAAACCAAGATGGCTTATCAATGCGAGAATGCGTGGCGCGAGCAGCGTAAAAATAATGATTGGCAGGGCTTTAAGCCCAATCTAAAAGCGGTCATCGACCTTGCCAAGGAAGAAGCGCAGATCCGCGGCGAAGCGCAAAATATCACGCCCTATGATGCCCTGCTCAATAAATTTGAACCGGGAATGACCACGGCAAAGCTGGAACAAACCTTTGGCGGCCTGAAAGATTGGCTACCGACACTCATCCAAGATGTGCTGACTAAGCAGGCAAACGAGCCTAAGCTTGTGCTCAATGGCCCCTTCGATATCAGCGCGCAGCAAGCCCTTGGCCGTGACGTCATGGCGTTTTTGGGGTTTGACTTTAATCACGGCAGGCTGGATATGAGTAGCCATCCATTTTGTGGCGGCGTGCCAAGCGATGTGCGGATAACGACCCGCTACAATGAGGCCGATTTCAGTAGCGCAATCATGGGCATAGTTCATGAAACAGGCCATGCCAGATACGAGCAAGATTTACCTCAAGCGTGGCGCGGTCAACCCGCTGGGCTTGCACGTTCTATGGGCGTCCACGAAAGCCAAAGTCTATTTTGCGAAATGCAGCTTGGGGCAAATCCGGCATTTCTACGTCAGTTACAGCCTAAAATCGCGCAGCATCTTAACTGTCATTTCAGTGCCCAAGAATTAGCGCAACATTATACCCGCGTAAATCCCGGACTTATTCGCGTCGACGCCGACGAAGTCACCTATCCTTGCCACATTTTGCTGCGGTTTGAGGCAGAAAAAGCCTTTGTCGATGGCAGCTTAACCGTCGATGATTTACCTGATTTTTGGTCGACGCAGATGCAACAATTACTGGGGATCAATACTGATGGCAATTACCGCGACGGTTGCATGCAGGACATCCATTGGGCTGTCGGTGAGCTAGGGTATTTCCCAAGTTACACCTTAGGCGCCATGTATGCCGCTCAATGTCGTTTTGCGATGGAAAAAGCCTTAGGGCCAATTGAAGCCCTAATCGATGCAGGCAAGTTGGACTCGGTATTCCAGTGGCTGCGCGAGCACATTTGGTCGAAGGGATCCTTACTCACGACCGATGAACTGATCCGCCAAGCAACGGGCGAAACCTTAAATGGTCAATATCTTGAGCGTCACCTGCGCCAACGATATCTGGGCATTTAACCGCTGCGGATACTTAAAAGCGCTGAAAGCTCAGTTTATACGGGTTTTAAAGCGCTTTATATTGCCGCTGGAGCCTGCATTTTGAAGCCGCTTGAGGTTATAATGCCGAGCTTATTTGAATCAGGACTCTTTCTACGGAGTTCCTTCAACAGAACTCTTGAAACGGGGCTCTTGAAACAGGATAAATGTCTGCCATGTTACTGCGAGCAATCACCCCACAGGATTGGGATGCCATTTTAGCAATCCAAGATGAGTGTTACTCACAACTGGATCCTGAGCCCTTGCACGTGCTGCAAAGTAAATGGCAGGTATCACCACAATCTTGTTTTGTGTTCGAAGTGGATAAGTCGGTTGTCGGTTATTGCTTGGCTCACCCATGGACCACCAATATGCCGCCCGCGCTCTATCAGCCCATTACCCATTTACCTAAGGCAGATACTTTATATCTGCACGATATTGCGCTTTCAGCCAAAGCCCAAGGTTTAGGCGCCGGTGCTAAAGCACTCACCCGCTTAACACTGCTGGCGGATCGATATAATCTCAATTCCTTGTCCCTCGTTGCCGTTCAAGGCGCCGACAGTTATTGGCTAAAAATGGGCTTTAAGCCTCAGGCCATAGACAAGTGCCTTGGCAGTTATACCGACGACGCTATGTATATGATTTATAAATTTAATCATAGAGATGAAAGATGAATCCAACCCTGACCACTATTGGTTTACTCTGCCTAAGCAATATCTTTATGACCTTTGCTTGGTATGGGCATTTGAAAACCTTAGGCTCAAAGCCTTGGATTATCGCCGCCTTAGTGAGTTGGGGCATCGCCCTATTTGAATACTTGCTGCAAGTACCCGCTAACCGTATCGGTTACACGGTTATGAACGTCGGCCAGTTAAAAATTTTACAAGAAGTCATCACCTTAAGTCTGTTCGTCCCCTTTGCCTATTTCTATATGAAAGAACCATTGAAGCTCGATTACCTGTGGGCAGGATTGTGCATATTAGGTGCTGTGTATTTTATTTTTAGAAGTGAATTTAATTAATTTCAGACTTAATTCAGGAGAGCTCCCCATGGCCCGTCAAGTCACTTATACCTTCAAAGGTACGACTAAAACCATCGCCTTTAGCTACGACAAACACCATGATTTATATGAAGCCGTGGCCGAAGCCGAAGGTATCGATCTGAGCAAATTTTTGGCTATGGAACAACAAGTCGCCATGACGTCGCGCAAGGGTGCTAAGGCTGAAAAAGAATTCAGAAAAGTAGAATTTGCCCGCTTTGGCTTTAGCAATATCCACTTTGTTAGAGACGAAGAACCTGAAGCCTAGGCAGGTATCCATATTTGTATTCGCTTTAAGCACTTTAAAAACAGGACTCTGTGATGCTCAATACCGAACATGCTAACTTTCCCCGTGCGGGATTCTTTCGCCGCTTAGGTGCTGCAGTTTACGATTCGCTGTTAGCCGTGGCCGTTTATATGGTTTCTGGCGCTGTAGGCTTTGGCATTTTCTACGGCCTTACCGCTTCAGGATTGGCTGGCATGAATGGCTTTGAGCATGTCTCTGACGCGCTCAATGGCACGCCGATTTACCATGGTATTTATCAACTCTGGCTCGTCTTGTGTGTCGGCACATTCTACGCATTATTCTGGAGTAAGGGCGGTCAAACCTTAGGGATGCGCGCTTGGCGGCTTAAGATCCAACATCCAAACGGCCAAAACTTAAGCATGATCACGGCCTACGCTCGCATCGTTTGGTCACTGCTCGGCATTGGTAATCTGTGGATCCTCATCAATGGCAATAAGCTTGCCCTACAAGATAGTATGACCCGCTCAGAAGTGGTTGTCTTGTCTAAAGAAGCCAATCAAATGCGTAACTGGCACGGCGCCTAAGTTTAGTTTCTAGTAAATTGTCAGCATAAAAAAACGACGCAAAAGCGTCGTTTTTTATGGGCTATTTTTTAGGGACTGTTCTTATAAACTATTCTTATAGACTATTCTTATAAACTAAATGGTGAGTAATAAGATGAGTATCATCGCCGGATAAAGTAGAAGGCAACGCCGGTAAACAACAAGCTTGGTGCCACAGCCCCCACATAGGCAGGTAACTCATACACTATGCTCATAGGGCCGAAAATCTCATTACTGATATAAAAACTAAAACCCGCCACAACCCCGAGCAATACCCGAGCGCCCATAGTCACAGTTCGCAGCGGCCCAAATACAAACGACAGTGCCACTAACATCATCACAGCGACCGTCACTGGCTGCATCACCTTGCGCCACAGTGCCAATTCATAGCGGCTAGGATCTTGGCTGTTGGTTTTAAGGTAATCGAGATAACCGACCAGACCGCGGATAGATAACGCCTCAGGTTTAATCGAAACTACACTGAGTTTATCCGGCGTTAAACTCGACTGCCATTGATCTTCTTCCAGATACTCAAGCACGACTTTCTCATAGCTTAAATCGGTACGTTTGACGTCGAATAAACGCCAACGGTCTTGGGAAAACACCGCGCGGTCCGCATGTACAACGTTGGTGAGCTTGAGTTCGCTATTGAACTTATAAAGCGTAATGTTGTTGAGTTTATTGATGTTTTCAACTTCACCAATGTTCACGAACAAATCACCGTCTTTTGCCCAAATACCGCGGTGGGACTTAATTAAACTCCCGCCTGAGAGTTTAATAGCTTGCAACTCATTAGCCTTTTGCTCGGCAATCGGTGCGCCCCATTCCCCTAACACCATCACCAGCAACATCAAGGGCACAGCGGTTTTCATCGCAGACATAGTGATCTGCAAACGTGACATGCCAGAAGCTTGCATTACTACAAGTTCAGAGTTCGATGCCAGCATTCCCATGCCAATCAACGCGCCCAGCAGCACGGCCATAGGGAAAAACATTTCGATATCCCGTGGCACTAAAAACAACACATAGATGCCCGCATCCATCATGCTATAGGTGCCACGACCGACTAAGCGCAGCTGGTCAACCCATTTAATGATGCCCGACAAGCCAGTCAACACCAGCAAACACAGCGCTGAAGTGCTTAACAATACTCTGGCGATATAAAGGTCTAATATCTTCATGCCGCCACCTTCTTATGGGCAAACAGGGTCGAGATACGACTAAATATAGGCCTATCTTTGCCGAGCAAGAACAGCCCCATCAAGAGCGCTGAAATATGGATCCACCACATGCCTAAATACAATGGAATAATCCCATCTTGCAATGCCTTACGTCCGGCGACCATGAGGCCAAAATAGCCAAGGTACAAGAGTACTGCAGGGAACATTTTAGCGAACTTACCTTGACGCACATTTACCCGCGCCAGTGGCACCGCAATCAAGGTCATGATCGGAATCGCCAGCGGAATGGCAAGACGCCAATGGAATTCGGCAACGGCTTCCGCCCCTTCGATTTTTACGAGTTCATCGACGGGCAGCGCAGATAACTTACGCCGACGCTCGTCGACTTGCTGCTCTTTAATCTGCATTTTATAACCACCAAATTCGATCATTTGGTAGTCCTTCGCCTTCGGGCTGCCTTGATAACGCACGCCATCATTCAGGTTTAACTGCTGCGCACCAGAGCTATCTTCCTGCACTCGCCCACCTTTGGCCACCACCACATTGGTGACGCCGGTTTCGTCATCAGGGTCTGGCAACTGGGCCACAAACACTTTATCTAACTCGTTATCTTTACCGATACGTTCGACAAATAATACCGCGCGACCATTTGGGCTCGCCTGAAAACGCCCTTGCACTAAGGCCGCAAGCCCGGCTTCGGACTGGGCTTTTTCGAGCACTTGGTTTTGCTGCTCTTCTGCCCAAGGGGCGACATAAAGGGATAAATAGCCGGTAAACAACATATTGATCACGGCAAGAATCAGCGTCACGCGGGTGACATACCACTCACTGACCCCAACACCGTGGAGAACGACCATCTCATTTTCGGAATACATACGGCCATGGGCTAGTAAAATCCCCAAGAACAAACTTAACGGCAGGACTAAGATCACCAGATAAGGCAAGTTAAGCCCAATCAGGGTCATGATTAAAGAGGCGGGAAAATCGCCGTCGGAGGCATCGGCCAGTATACGCACGAAATGCTGGCTAATAAAAATAGTTAACAGCACTAAAAGTACCGCAATTTGTGCCTTTAAAACTTCTCGAATAAGGTATTTAAATACAATCACAGGCAGGATCCGGTCTCTAAACTTATCTTTTTGCTGGTAACAGACTAACTTTCATGTAAACTGTTTACTTTTGATAGTTTTCTGACCAGCTTCAGGGGTTCTAGGTAAACTTAACGTCACTAAATGCGTGACTCAAGCGCCGAGAATAAATCACCTTTGGAGTAATAACTTAGGCCCTTTTCGGGACAAGCAGACATTATCCAATAAATATAAAAATTTGTCTTTAAGAATCTAGGAGTGCTCATGGAGTTTAGCGTAAAGAGCGGTAGCCCCGAAAAACAACGCTCAGCCTGTATCGTGGTCGGTGTTTATGAACCCCGTCGTCTGTCTGGTATCGCGGAGCAATTAGATAAAATTAGCGAAGGTTATATCAGTAACCTACTGCGTCGCGGCGATCTGGAAGGTAAACCTGGCCAGATGTTGTTGCTGCACCATGTTCCTAACGTATTGAGTGAACGTGTTTTATTAGTGGGTTGTGGCAAAGAACGAGAACTAGACGAACGCCAATACAAACAAATCATCACTAAGACAATCAACACCCTTAACGAAACAGGTTCAATGGAAGCAGTTTGCTTCTTGACTGAACTGCACGTGAAAGGACGCGATACGTATTGGAAAGTGCGCCAAGCGGTTGAAACCACCAATAGCAGTCTTTATAGCTTTGATGCCCTAAAGACCCGCAAAGGTGAAACCCGCCGTCCACTGCGTAAATTAGTGTTCAATGTACCCACTCGCCGTGAATTAACCTTAGGTGAGCGCGCCATCGAGCATGGTATGGCAGTGTCTGCCGGCATGCACTTATGTCGCGATGTGGCCAACATGCCACCTAATATCTGTAATCCAGCCTATTTGGCCTCGCAAGCGCGCCAAATGGCTGAAATGCACGACACCCTGCATGTCACCACTATCGGTGAAGAGCAAATGGCCAAACTGGGCATGAACTCATACCTTGCAGTCGGTCGCGCCAGTGCTAACGAATCCATCATGACAGTGATGGAATACAAGGGCGCTGTCGATAGCACAGAAAAACCCATCGTATTAGTCGGTAAAGGGTTAACCTTCGACTCGGGTGGTATTTCATTGAAACCTGGCGAAGCCATGGACGAAATGAAATATGACATGGGCGGCGCAGCGGGTGTTATCGGCACCATGAAAGCCATCTGTGATATGAAGTTACCTATCAACGTTGTGGGTATTCTGGCTGGCTGTGAAAACATGCCATCGGGTAATGCTTACCGTCCAGGTGACATTCTGACCACTATGTCAGGTCAAACCGTTGAAGTGTTAAATACCGATGCGGAAGGCCGTTTAGTGCTGTGTGACGTATTAACCTATGTTGAGCGTTTCGATCCTGAACTGGTTATCGATACTGCAACCCTGACTGGCGCATGCGTAATTGCCCTTGGTAAACACGCATCGGGTCTATTCTCATCGCATAACCCACTGGCACACGAGCTATTAAGTGCCGGTGAGCAAAGTGGTGACCGCGCATGGCGCATGCCATTGTGGGATGAGTATCAAGATATGCTCGACAGTCCATTTGCTGACATGACCAACTTAGGTGGTCGTCCAGCAGGTGCTATCACAGCAGCATGTTTCCTCTCGCGCTTTGCTAAAAAGTACAACTGGGCTCATTTAGACGTTGCGGGTACAGCTTGGAATAGCGGTGCTAACAAAGGTTCTACGGGTCGTCCTGTGCCACTATTGACTCAGTTCCTGATCAATCGTGCAGGCGTTGAACTCGGCGAATAGCCGACTATCCGGCCTTAGTATGTTAAAGGCTCGATAAATGAAAGGCGAAGATGAAAATCTTCGCCTTTTTTATTTTCTTAATTTAATCAGAAAATCGATTTCCTGAATAAAAAACTGAACAACTAATGGTTTTAGAATAATTTTTCAAAGAGTTATAGCTCTACCCTCTTCATCTTCAACGGCTTAAAAGCATCCCATTAAGTCCAGCCAGACAGTGATAGATAAAACCGCACCGTAAGGTTTGCCCTAAGCATTAACCCATACTGACTTTTAGTGTAAACTGCTGCTCTCGTTCGCCACTAAAACAAGTGAAGCAAGGCATTGAAATCATGACTCAAGTGCTGTTTTATCTTATGCCGCCAGTGGCATCACCTGCCAAGACCAAGGTAGATTCACCTGTTGCAACCGCGAATGCAAACCCTGCACTTTGCGAGATGCATCTTCTGGCATGCCAACTGGCGCAGCAGGCTTTTGTGAAACAACAATGGGTCTATATCCATTGCCAAGATAAGCAGCAAGCCCATGCGATCGATGAACTTTTATGGCAGTTTGAGCCAAGTGCTTTTGTGCCGCATAACCTCAAAGGTGAAGGCCCGATGACGGGATCGCCGGTAGAAATTGGTTTTGATCGCCTCGGCGCCAACAAAAGTCGCCAAGTTCTGATTAATCTTGCAGACCAAGCGCCCCCATTTGCGGTAAACTTTGGCCACATTATCGATTTTGTTGCCAATGACGATCAGCATAAAGCGGTCGCTCGCGAACGTTATCGACAGTATCGCGGCTTAGGGGTCAATTTACAGACCCAAGACTTAGCAACACATCCACTTAATTAGTTTGAGACAGACACGTTCCCATGGAAAAAACATACGATCCGCAGTCCATCGAGCAAACGCTTTACCAAAACTGGGAAGAGCAAGGTTACTTCAAGCCACACGGCGATGAATCCCAAGGCAATTATTGCATCATGATTCCGCCACCAAACGTGACGGGCAGCTTGCACATGGGCCACGCCTTCCAAGACACCATTATGGATACTTTGACCCGTTACCAACGGATGAAAGGCAAAAATACCCTATGGCAAGTCGGTACTGACCATGCGGGTATCGCCACCCAAATGTTGGTTGAGCGTAAGCTTGAAGCCGAAGAAGGCAAAAATCGCCATGACCTAGGTCGCGATGCCTTTATGGATAAAGTGTGGGAATGGAAAGCGCAATCGGGCGGCACTATCACTAAGCAGCTACGTCGTATGGGCGCATCTGTTGATTGGGACCGCGAGCGTTTCACTATGGACGAAGGCTTATCTAAGGCCGTGCAAGAAGTGTTTGTACGTCTGTACGAAGACGAGTTGATTTATCGCGGTAAGCGTTTGGTCAACTGGGATCCAAAGCTGCACACAGCTATCTCTGATTTAGAAGTGGAAAGCAAAGAAAAACAGGGCCATATGTGGCACCTGCGTTATCCACTGGCCGACGGTGAACTGACCGCCGATGGTAAAGACTATTTAGAAGTCGCTACCACGCGTCCAGAAACCATGCTCGGCGACAGTGCTGTTGCAGTGCATCCCGATGATGAACGCTATCAAGCGCTGGTCGGTAAGTTTATTCTGTTGCCGATTGTTAACCGCCGCATTCCTATCGTGGCCGACGATTACGTCGACATGGCCTTTGGTACAGGTTGTGTGAAGATCACCCCAGCCCATGACTTTAACGACTATGAAGTCGGTAAACGTCACAACCTGCCAATGTTCAACGTACTGACCTTAGATGCCGCCATTCGTGCAAGTGCCGAAGTGGTGAACTCTGACGGTACCTTTAACAAAACGCTCGATGGCAGCCTGCCTGAACGTTTTGCCGGACTTGACCGTTTTAAAGCGCGCGATGCTATCGTCGCCGAATTTGAAACCTTAGGGCTGCTGGAAAAAATCGCGCCGCACGCCTTAAAAGTCCCTTACGGCGATCGCTCAGGTGTGGTTATCGAGCCAATGCTGACCGACCAATGGTATGTCGCTGTTGCGCCAATGGCGAAAACCGCTATTGAAGCCGTTGAAAATGGCAGCATTAAATTTGTGCCGCAGCAATACGAGAACATGTACTTCTCGTGGATGCGTGACATTCAAGACTGGTGTATTTCGCGTCAATTGTGGTGGGGTCACCGCATCCCTGCATGGTACGACGAAAACGGCAAAGTCTATGTCGGCCGCAACGAAGCCGACGTCCGTGCTAAGCACAATATCGCCGACTCAATGACACTGCGCCAAGACGAAGACGTACTGGACACTTGGTTCAGCTCAGCCTTGTGGACTTTCTCAACCTTAGGTTGGCCTGACAATTTAGAAGATTTAAAAACCTTCCACCCAACCGACGTGTTGGTGACAGGTTTTGACATCATCTTCTTCTGGGTTGCCCGTATGATCATGATGACCATGCACTTCATCAAAGATGAAGACGGCAAGCCACAAGTCCCGTTCAAAACTGTCTACGTAACCGGCCTTATCCGCGATGAAGCGGGTAACAAGATGTCAAAATCTAAGGGTAACGTACTCGACCCATTAGATATGATCGACGGTATCGGACTTGAAGATTTAGTTGAAAAACGTACCGGCAACATGATGCAGCCACAACTGGCAGCCAAGATTGAAAAGAGCACTCGCAAAGAATTTGCCGACGGTATCGAAGCCCACGGCACAGATGCACTGCGTTTTACGCTTGCGGCAATGGCATCAACGGGTCGTGACATCAACTGGGACATGAAGCGCTTAGACGGTTACCGTAGCTTCTGTAACAAGTTATGGAACGCCTCACGCTACGTGCTGATGAATACAGAAGATCAAGATTGCGGCCCAGGCTCACCAGAGCACAAAGGCGGCGAAATGGAACTGTCGTTGGCCGATCGCTGGATTATTGGCTTGTTCAATCAAACCGTTAAGACCTTTGACGATCACATGACAGCCTACCGTTTCGACTTAGCAGCCAATACCCTGTATGAGTTCACTTGGAACCAGTTCTGTGACTGGTACTTAGAATTAACTAAACCGGTATTGCAAAACGGCACTGAAGCACAAATGCGCGGCACCCGTCACACCTTAGTGACAGTGCTCGAAGCGATGCAACGCCTGATGCACCCTATGATGCCGTATATCACTGAAACCATCTGGCAGCGCGTTAAACCGTTAGCTGGTGTCGCTGGTGATACCATCATGCTGGCACCGTTCCCAACATTTGATGCCGCTAAAGTCGATAGCGCAGCAATGGCCGATTTAGAATGGGTTAAGCAAGTGATCGTCGCTGTGCGTAACATTCGCGCCGAACTGAACATTGCCCCATCTAAGCCACTAAATGCCCTACTTCGTGGTGTTAGCGCGCAAGATAAAGCCCGTGTTGAAGCCAACCAAACCTTCTTCACCACACTTGCCCGCTTAGAAAGCATGACTATTTTAGCCGATGGCGAAACTGCGCCTATGTCGACCACAGGTTTGATTGGCGAAATGGAGCTGCTGATCCCTATGGCAGGCTTAATCGATGTCGCCGCCGAAATGGCCCGTATCGACAAACAGCTTGAAAAACTCGGCCAAGAGATCGCTCGTATCGAAGGCAAATTGTCGAACCAAGGTTTTGTGGCAAAAGCTCCAGCCGAGGTTATCGACAAAGAGCGCGCTAAGATGACCGATCTCAAGCGTGACATGGACAAGCTCAACGAACAAAAATCAGAGTTCGCTAAGTTAGAAGCTTAAGCTTCTCATTCACTCTGATTCACTTGTTATGATTGGTTCTAACGGAATGAAGGGCAGCCACTAGGCTGCCCTTCTTGTATCTATATCGCTGCAATCTATGAGCGATTATGAGCCTTCATCTACGCTTTTGAGACAGATGCAGTACTAAATCCAAACCCCTTTAACTTACTGCACCGCATTGAAACCACCTCACCACTTATCTTAACCATCGCTCATTAGCTCACAAGTAGACCATCACTGCCTGCATGAGCAAACAACACACATGTAGACCAAAGAGCAGCTAATACCTCCCGAGACAGCACTGATAGACTGACATGGAGTGCTGACATAGATATCTAATGTCGTCATAGACTCTCGGCACAAGCAAAAACAGATTATTTAGTGAGTAGAACCTAAAAAGAGAAGTGTTAAAAGCGAAATGGCTGAAGATAGCGACACAGAAGAAAGCTAAACCGAGATAGCTAAGCCATAGAATGATCAGCCGAAGGATAAGTAAACCAATAGATGAGAGGTAAAGAGAGGTAAGCCGAAACGGATAAAGCAATAATGAGTTAACCATATATGGACGCCTCAGCTTTTACAACACTTTTGAATGATTGGTTCACTACCATATATTCGGCGTCTAAATAGGCTTTTTACCCGCGCCATGATGTAAATCCGAAACCTATTACCTTATCACTACATCGGCATTTAATGCCTTGGTCAAGTCAGGCTCTAATAGGTACGGTTGACCGTTTATTCATCAGTGCATGTAAA